>NZ_JBQLZR010000123.1:0-23725 GCF_052168375.1 Glycocaulis sp. | reverse complement strand
GTCCCGCGCCGTTTCCTTCATCGCGTCCATATAGGCGCCGATGCCGGGGAATTTCTGGAAATACGACTCGATATAGGCCTTTGCCTCGTCGCGCCCGATACCGAGATTATTGGCGAGGCCGAAAGCGGAAATCCCGTAAATGATCCCGAAATTGATGGCCTTGGCCTTGCGCCGGGTCATAGGGTCCATCTCGTCGAGCGGCACGCCGAACATTTCCGACGCGGTCATGGCATGGATGTCATGGCCGGCCTTGAAGGCGTCTTTCAGGGCGTCGACCCCGGCAATATGGGCCAGCAATCGCAGTTCGATCTGGGAGTAGTCCGCCGCGACAAGCACATGGCCTTTCTCGGCCACGAAAGCCTCCCGGATCAGACGGCC
The DNA here is from genome assembly GCF_052168375.1 of Glycocaulis sp. Lineage (NCBI taxonomy): Bacteria > Pseudomonadati > Pseudomonadota > Alphaproteobacteria > Maricaulales > Maricaulaceae > Glycocaulis > Glycocaulis sp. The sequence continues at coordinate 23,347 of NZ_JBQLZR010000123.1, read as the reverse complement.
TTCCTCGGTGCGGATCGGGATGTTCTGCAGGTTCGGCTCCGAGCTGGAAAGCCGCCCCGTCGTCGTCGCTGCCAGCGAGAAGGAGGTGTGTACCCGGCCCGTATGCGGATTGATCGCCTCTTTCAGGGCATCGGAATAGGTGGATTTCAGCTTGGCAAACTGGCGCCAGGTCAGAAGCGCGCGCGGCAGGGCATGGCCTTCATTGGCCAGTTCTTCAAGCACGCTGGCATCGGTCGACCAGGCGCCGGTCTTGGTCTTCTTGCCACCCGGCAGGCCCATCTGGCCGAAAATGATGTCGCCGATCTGTTTGGGGCTGCCGAGATTGAAGCGCGTACCTGCGGCCTCAAACGCTTCTTCCTCGGCTTGCGCCATGCGCTGGGCAAACTCTGAGGACAGGCGCGAGAGCTGGGCGACATCGACCTTGATGCCATTGAGCTCCATGCGGGCAAGGACTGCCGGCATGGGCCGCTCCAGCGTTTCATAAACCGTGGCAAGGCCGCGCGAAGCGAGGCCCGGCTTCAACAGCTCGTAGAGACGCAAGGTGATGTCGGCGTCCTCGGCGGCATACTCTGTGGCGCGTTTCAGGTCGATTTCGCCGAAATGCTTCTGGTTCTTGCCGGTCCCGGCAACTTCCTTGAAGGCCACCGGCTTGTGGCCGAGATGCAGTTCGGAAAGCTCGTCCATGCCGTGCCCGTGCAGGCCCGCCTCCTGCACGTAGGATATCAGCATGGTGTCGTCGACAGGGGCCATGGTGATGCCCTGACGCGCCAGCACGGCAAGGTCATACTTGATGTTCTGGCCAATCTTCAAAATGGCCGTGTCTTCCAGAAGCGGTTTCAGGAGCCCGATGGCCTCGGCCATGTCGATCTGGTCGGGCCGCCCGCCGCCATCGGCCAGGTCTCCGCCCAGATGGGCGAGCGGGATGTAGCAAGCCTCTCCCGGCTTGACTGCCAGCGAAATCCCGACAAGGCCTGCCGCGGTCGCCGACAGCGCGTCTGTCTCGGTGTCGACGGCGATGACGCGCGCCTCGCGGGCCCGCCTGATCCAGTCCTTCAGGGCCTGAGCGTCCTGCACGCAGGCATAGCCCGACCGGTCTATTGGCGCGGTGGCATCGCCCGTCTCGTCTGCCGGTCCGGCTCCCAGCGCCTCCTCGACGCGGCGCGTGATGGTGCGGAACTCCATTGAGCGCAGGAAGGCGAGGAGCGTCTCCCCGTCCGGGTCAGCCGCCCCGAACGCTTCCAGGCTTTCAGGGGTCTCCACATCATCCTTCAGGGTGACAAGCACCTTGGAGATACGGGCGTTTTCCGCATTCTCGATCAGCTTTGTGCGCCGGGCGGGCTGTTTGATCTCTTCGGCCCGCTCCAGCAGCGTCTCGAGATCCCCATAGGTGTTGATGAGTTCGGCGGCGGTCTTGATGCCGATGCCCGGCACGCCGGGCACATTGTCCACACTGTCGCCGGCGAGCGCCTGCACATCGATCACCCTGTCTGGGGCGACACCGAATTTCTCGTGAACCTCCTCGATACCGATGCGGCGCGACTTCATCGGATCGAGCAGCGTGATCTGGCCGTTGACCAGTTGCATCAGATCTTTGTCGGACGAGGCGATGGTAACGCGCGCGCCCTTTTCTGCCGCCTGCCGGGCATAGGTCGCGATCAGGTCATCGGCCTCGAACCCGTCCATCTCGATGCAAGGCAGGTCAAAGGCTCTGGTGGCATCGCGGATGATGGCGAACTGGGGCCGCAAATCCTCGGGCGGCTCTGGCCGGTGCGCCTTGTAGAGCGGGTAGAGATTATTGCGGAAGGTCTTGGCCGAATGGTCAAAGATCACCGCCAGATGGGTCGGCTGGTCGTCGCCCTTCAGATCCTCCAGCAGCTTCCACAGCATGTTGCAGAAGCCCTGCACCGCGCCGACCGGCGTGCCGTCAGAGCGCGTCAGCGGCGGCAAGGCGTGATAGGCGCGGAAAATATAGCCCGACCCGTCCACCAGATAGACATGGGAATCCTTCGTGACGGGGCGGTTCGTGGCCATGGGGCGCGTCCTTGGAAATGCGGGCTGGAATATCCGGGGTGCAAACTAGGCCCGCTTGGCGGCAGGAGCAATCAGCCGGGGTCAGGTCACTCCGCGATTCCCCAGCCCTCAAGGCAGGGTGCGCTCTCGTCATGGGGGATGGCGGCGCGCACAAAGGTGATCTGCATTTCGTCCAGCTCCCAGCACGGCTCGCCTGTCAGTGGCGGCTCGTCCGGATTGTGGAAGAAGCGGATCGACCAGCGGTGCAGGGCCACCTGACTGGCCACCTCGATACGCGGCATGCGCGCGGCGGCTTCGAGCGCGGGAGGATATATCTCTCCTGACCAGTGGGAGCGCAAATATCCGTCGCGCAAGCGGCCAAAATCAATCAGGTCCGGCTCGACCGCCCCCTCGGCACGCCGCTTCTCGGCGTTGGCGATCCAGCAATCAATCGCCGCCACATTGCCCCGCATGCCGTCTTCAAACGAACCACCGTCAACGCCTAACCAGGGCTCGCACGCCACGAGCGGGTCGAAGGCAGATGCGCTGCCATCGCTTCCGGCGGGCGCGGGGTTGCCGCATGCCGATACGGCCAGACCCGGAAGCAGCGCCAGCATCCATTTTCTCACGCCTTTATTCTCCTCCTAAGACTGCCCGATGGCGCAAAGCGGCTGGTAAGGCCCGGAACTGATCCGCACCGCATCAATGCTGGCCCATAATGGCGTGTCGGACAAGGAAACGGGCAGGGCAAAAAAATGAAAAAGCCGATTACAGCGGGCAAAAGAGAACCGTCGCGGGTTTGCCTGAACATTCGCGATCATAGCGGTGCGCGCGCAAGAGAGCGCTCCAGTATGCAAGCGAAGGAGAAGGAACGTGATCGACTCGATGGAGAGCTACGTAGATTGCGAATTGAAATGAATGCCGTGCTTGCCCAATCGTCGCCCGCCGGCGTTACCCGGCCTCTGGCGGGACGATTAAGACCGCTTGCTGTGATCGACGCCGCCGTAACCGTCGCTGACACGTTTTCGCGGACCCGTGAGATCAGCGAGTTGGACAGGAGAATTCAATCTACCGAAAGGTCGCTTGATGTCGTGCGGCGCGAAATCGCCAATCATTGGCAGGAGATATCACGGCTTGTTCGGCTTCTGGACAACCAGTATCGCGAGTTTGGGGCCAACGGCTGCGAAGGCAGTCCCATGAGCTGGGTCCGTTTCTAGTGCCGCGCTTCACCCTCCAATTCCCCAACCTTCGAGACAGGGCGCGGTCTCGTCATCCAGGATCGCCACCCGGACCAGTTCGATCTGGATATCGTTCAGTTCCCATCACGGGCCGTCCGGCAGTAATGGTTGGGCGGGGCCAGAGGCCGTCAGCAGCAGGTGGCCATGATAGGCCACTGCGCTAGCCACCGTGTCGCGCGGCAGGCTCCGGGCAGCCGTGAGGGCGCGCTCATCCCGTTCACCGCTGATTTGCTAGCGGCGGTAGCTGGAGCGCAGCCTCGCGCGGTCTGCACCGTCAAAACCGGGGGAAAGCAGCGAACTCCGTTCTTCGCTGACTATTTCGCAATCTGTGGCCCCCAGATCGCCCGCAAGAGCCGCATCTATCATGCCGGTCCTGTCCGCCAGACCGACGATCAGCGCGGGAAGCCATCTCTTTATGCCTTTTATCCTCCCGTGAAGACTGCCCCGCGCTTGAGACCAGGTCCCGGACCCTAGAGGCCACTGGCGCAAAAGCGAAACCGGCTCTCGCCACCCTCACTGCCCCGCAAGCTTTGAGATGTACTGCCGCGGCGCTAATCCACGCGCCATGACCCTTGCATCGCTGGCCGCGTTTGGCGGCGCGCTTTTCATCCTGTTCTTCACGCCGGGGCCGGGCAATGCCGCCATGGTCGCGCGCACGATTGATGCCGGGCCGGTGCATGGCTGGCTCTATGGCACGGGCATCATTACCGGCGACATCATCTGGCTGACAGTTGCGGTAACCGGGCTGGCGGCTCTCGCCGAAGCCGCAGGCCCCTATGTCTGGATCGGCAAAATCATCGGGGTGGCGATCCTCCTCTGGATGGCTTGGAGCGCATTGCAGTCGGGTCTCAACCCCAAACCGCCCGCGCCCGTCACATCCGGCCTGAAGCGTACGGCCGGCTATGGGGCGACTTATCTCGCGGGCATTGCCATGCCGCTCACCAACCCCAAGGCGATCCTTTTCTATCTCGCCTTCCTGCCCGCCTTTTTTGACCTCACCACGGTGACGCCGCTGACCTATGCAGTGATGGTGGCGATGATGCTGGCGCTCTATGCGCTCACCACCGCGATCCATGTCACGCTGGCTGAGCGGGCGCGCACCTGGCTGCTCGAAAAAGGGGTGAAATCACGCGCCGATCTGGTGACGGCTTTTATCATGGCAAGCGTGGCGGTCTGGCTCGCTATCAGCTAGAAAAAACCCATGAGCGAGAACACGAATCAGGAATACGGCGCGGACAGCATCAAGGTCCTCAAAGGGCTCGATGCCGTACGCAAGCGCCCCGGCATGTATATCGGTGATACCGATGACGGTTCGGGCCTTCATCACATGGTCTACGAGGTAGTCGACAACGCCATCGACGAGGCGCTGGCCGGCCATTGTACCGAGGTACGCGTCACGCTGCATGCGGACGGTTCGGCAAGCGTGTCCGATGACGGGCGCGGCGTGCCGACAGCGATCCATGAAGGCGAGGGTGTCTCGGCAGCACAGGTCATCATGACCCAGCTCCATGCCGGGGGTAAGTTTGACCAGAACTCCTACAAGGTGTCCGGCGGCCTGCACGGCGTGGGCGTGTCGGTCGTGAATGCTCTGTCGGAATGGCTGGACCTGACGATCTGGCGCGATGGCAAGACCCACTACATGCGCTTCATCCATGGCGAGCCGAAGGATGGCGCGGACCTCGCCGTCACCGGCGAGGCGCCCTTGCGCGCCAATGGCAAGCCACTGACCGGCACGCAGGTGCGCTTCCTGCCCTCCGACAAGACGTTTTCCGAGATCGTGTTTGAGCGCGCCCGCCTGCATCACCGCCTGCGCGAGCTGGCCTTCCTCAATTCCGGTGTCCGCATCGTCCTGCGCGACGAGCGCGAGAGCGAACCGTTCGAGGAAGTGCTGCAATATGAGGGCGGGGTGGCTGCCTTCGTGAAGCATCTCGACCGCGCCAAATCCCCGCTCTTTGCCGATCCGATCCTGATCATGGGCGAGCGCGATGGCGTGACCGTGGAAGCGGCCATGCAGTGGAATGACAGCTATCACGAAAATACGCTGTGCTTCACCAACAACATCCCGCAGCGCGATGGCGGCACGCACCTCGCCGGTTTTCGCGGCGCACTGACGCGGATCATCAACAATTATGCGGCCAGCTCCGGCCTTGCCTCCAAGGCCAAGGTGGCCATTACCGGCGATGATGCGCGCGAGGGTCTGACCTGCGTGCTGTCGGTAAAGGTGCCCGACCCGAAATTCTCCTCCCAGACCAAGGACAAGTTGGTTTCCTCCGAAGTGCGCCCGGCTGTTGAAGGCGCGGTCTTCGAGCAGCTCACCGAATGGTTCGAGGAGCACCCGTCAGAGGCCAAGGCTATCGTCTCGAAAATCATCGAGGCCGCCGCCGCCCGCGAGGCGGCGCGAAAGGCGCGTGAACTGACCCGGCGCAAGAGCGCGCTCGACATCACCTCCCTGCCCGGCAAGCTGGCGGACTGCCAGGAAAAGGATCCGGCCAAGTCCGAACTTTTCATCGTCGAGGGTGATTCCGCCGGCGGCTCTGCCAAGCAGGGACGCAACCGCGAGAACCAGGCCGTGCTGCCGCTGCGCGGCAAGATCCTGAACGTGGAACGCGCCCGTTTTGACAAGATGCTGTCGTCTGAGCAGGTCGGCACGCTGATCACGGCGCTCGGTACCGGCATTGGCCGCGACCAGATCGACTACAACAAGCTGCGCTATCACAAGGTCATCATCATGACCGACGCCGACGTGGACGGCGCGCATATCCGCACGCTTCTCCTGACCTTCTTCTACCGGCAGATGCCCGAGCTGATCGAGCGTGGTCACCTCTATATCGCCCAGCCGCCGCTCTACAAGGTGACGCGCGGGCGCTCCGAGCGCTACATGACCGACCAGCCGGAAATGGACGCCTCACTCATCGAGGAAGGCTCGGCCGAAGCCACGCTGAAGCTTGCCTCCGGCGAGACCGTGACCGGCGCCGACCTTGCCGAACGGGTGAAATCGGCGCGCGGCGTGGTGCTTGCCACTGACCGCCTGACCGCGCGTGCGCCAGCCTTCGCGCTGGAAGCCGCCGCTCTTGAAGGCGCGCTCAATCCGGACGTGACGCAAGAGCAGGCAGAGAAAATCGCTGCCCGGCTCAACCGCGCTGCCGATGAGGGCGAGGATGGCTGGATGGGCCTCGTTCAGCCCGAGGGCGGCCTGGTCCTGAAACGCGAGGTTCGCGGCGTTACCGAGTCGATCGTGCTCGACGACACCATTCTTGCCAGCCCCGATGCCCGGCGCCTCTCGGAGCGCGCGAGCGCGATTGCCGCCGACTATGCAGGGCCGCTGACCTTCTCGCGCAAGGGCGAGGAGACGGTGATCCACGGTGCCTGGCAGCTCATGGACACGGTCATCCGCGCCGGCGCCAAGGGCATGAAGATCCAGCGCTACAAGGGTCTGGGCGAGATGAATCCTGGCCAGCTCTGGGAAACCACGCTCGATCCCGACGCGCGCTCGCTTCTGCGCGTTTCGGTCAAGGAAGCCGACACGGCCGATGACCTCTTCGCCAAGCTGATGGGCGATGTGGTGGAGCCGCGCCGCGACTTCATCCAGGAGTTCGCCCTCGAAGCCGAGGTGGATGCGTAGGGCTCTGGTTTGCCCGTCTTTCGTCACCCCCGCGCAGGCGGGGGTCCAGAGATCGTAGGTCGAAGACAGTTGTCGACGGCTCTGGGTTCCCGCCTGCGCGGGAACGACGAGCCTTAAAACGCTACCCGCCTAGCTCCCGGAACGCCTCGTACTGGCTTAAGTAAACCTTGCCATTGAGGTGATCGAGGAAGCCGGAGCGTTTGAGCCGGTCCATGACCGGGCCTTTCACTTCGGAGAGGTTGAAGCTCAGGCCCGCCTCCTTCAGGCGCTGGTTGATTACCTCCAGGCTCTCCAGCGCGCTGGCATCAATGGCGTTAATGGCTGGGCACATCAGCACGAAGTGCTTCGCTTCCGGCTGCGCCGCGACGAGTTCCAGAACCCGGTCTTCCAGATAGCGCGCATTGGGGAAGTAGAGGCTTTCATCCACCCGGAGAGTGATGAGGGCGGGCGAGAGCGTGACCGCGTGGCGGTCGATATTGCGGAAATGCTCGGTGCCCGGCACCAGCCCCACGACCGCGCTGTGCGGGCGGCTGGTCTTGTAGAGATGCAGCCCGATGGAGAGCGTGACGCCGGTCAGAATGCCCGCCTCCACACCCACCAGCAGGGTGGCGAGTATCGTGCCGATCATCGCCGCGCCATCGCTCTTCGAATAGGTCCAGGTGCGCCGGATCGCCGGGAAATCGGCGAGAGACAGGACCGCGACGATGATCGTGGCGGCAAGCACGGCCACCGGCAGGTCGGAGAGAAGGGGCGTCAGGAAGAGGCTGGCAAGCGCAATGCCGATGGCCGTAAAGGCACCCGCTGCAGGCGTTTCCGCACCGGCATCGAAGTTCACCACCGAGCGGGCAAATCCGCCCGTGACGGGAAACCCGCCAGAGAGGCCCGAGCCGATATTGGCCGCGCCAAGCCCGATGAGTTCCTGATCGGGGTCAATGCGCTGGCGGCGCTTGGCAGCCAGCGTCTGCGCTACCGAGACCGACTCCACAAAGCCCACCGCCGACAGCAGGAGCGCCGGACCGATCAGCGCCGAAATCAGCGATGGATCGACCGAGGGCAGGGTGAAGGGCGGCAGGCCTGCGGGAATATCACCGACGGTCGCCACGCCACGAGCCGATAGGTCAAGGAACTTCACCGCCAGGATCGAGAAGGCCACCGACAATACCGGCGCAGCCCGCGCGATGAGGCCCGCGAGGAACGGCCCGAGACCAAGGCGGCGCAACAAGGGCTGCGCGCCTTTTCGGGCCCAGTAGAGAAAGAGGAGCGCCGGGACTGCCACGGCCAGCGTGTAGAGATTGGCCTCGCCAATCGTCGAGACGAGGCTGGCCGCGATTTCCACGCCCGTGTGCCCGCCTGCGCTGGTGCCCAGAACATGCTTCATCTGCCCGGCCGCGATCAGCAGGCCCGACGCCGTGATGAAGCCGGAAATCACCGGGTGAGACAGGAAATTGGCGACAAAGCCGAGCCGGAAAAGGCCCATCGCCATCAGGATGACACCTGACAGCACGGCAAGCGTGAGAGCTGCCGTCACATAGCCCATCGAGCCTTCATCGGCGACACGGCCCACGGCGACCGCCGTCATCAGCGATATGACCGCCACCGGCCCGACCGCGAGCGTGCGCCCGGTGCCGAAAATCGCGTAGAGGACCAGCGGCGCCATCGAGGCATAAAGCCCTGTCTCTGGCGGCATGCCCGCCAGCATGGCATAGGCCAGCGATTGCGGGATCAGCATGATGGTGACGATCAGCGCCGCCATCAGGTCGCTGATGAGCGTCTCGCGCCGGTAGGTGCGGCCCCAGTCCAGAATGGGCAGATAGCGGGAAAGTCGCATGGGATCGCTTTGCCGGGAAACGGGCTTACTTGATCAGCCAGTTGCGGCCCTTGAGCATGATGTTGAAATAGACAAATGGCAGGATGCGTTCTTTCAGGAACCAGGCCAGGCGCGATGGCCGGGTGCCGTTGATAAGCCATTGCGGGAAAGTCGGAAGAAGTTTTCCGCCATAACCGAACTCGGCCAGTACAATGCGGCCCTTCTCGACGGTCAGGGGGCAGGAGCCATAGCCGTTATAGGTGCGCACCGGCGCGTGGCCCTCAAGGCTGGCCAGAAGATTGTCGACCACGACCGGCACCTGCGCGCGTGCTGCGGCTGCGGTCTTGGCGTTGGGCGCCGAGCAGGCATCACCCAGCGCAAAAATATCGGCAAAGCGGGCATGTTGGAGGGTCTCTGGCGAGACCTCCACCCAGCCGTCTGCGTTGGCGAGCGGGCTTTTCCGGATGAAATCCGGGGCGGTCTGCGGCGGACACACATGGATCATGTCGAAGGCGAGGCTGACCGGTGTCTCCGAACCGTCTGTTGCCTTCTGCATGAAGACTGCCGTCTTGCCTGGTCCATCAATCGATACCAGGCGCGAGCCGAAATTCAGCGAAATCGCATAGTCTCTCACGTACTCCATGAGCGCGGGTACATAATCGCCCACGCCGAAAAGGGCCGGGCCTGCATTATGGAAGGCAATGTCGATCTGGCTGAGGTTGCCGGCGCGCTTCCATGCATCGGCGGAGAGATACATCGCCTTTTGCGGCGCACCTGCGCACTTGATGGGCATTGGCGGCTGGGTGAAGAGCGCTTTTCCTGATTTCAGCGACTGGACCAGCGACCAGGTGTATTCGGCCATGCCGGGCATGTAGTTGGACGTGACGCCATTCTTGCCCAGAGCCTCACGCAGGCCCTCGACCGCGTCCCAGTCCAGTTTCAGGCCCGGACACACAACAAGGCGCTCATAGCGGAGCACATTTCCATCCTCGAGCGTGACGGTCCGTTCGTCCGGATCGAAGCTGGCCGCCGCCTTGGCAATCCATTCGACCCCGGACGGAATCAGCGACTTCATTGTCCGCCGGGTCTGGGCATGGGTGAAGACACCGTTGCCGACCAACGTCCAGCCGGGCTGGTAGAAATGCTCCTGTGCCGGGTCGATGAGCGCGGTGCGCAAGCCCGGCGCACGGCGCGCCAGATTGGCCGCGACGGCTAGCCCTGCGGCGCCTGCACCGATGATGAGGACATCAAAGTCCACGTCCTGCGATGACCGGGTCATGCTGCCCTCCCCTGTTGTCCTGTTCTCGTTGTTCTTGTTGTCAGCCGTTCGCGCCATGGCGCGCAACCAGTGCCGGGGCCAGTCCCGACAGATCGTAGCCTGCCTGTGCGCCCGCCTCGATCAGCTCCGCTGGCTCGCTCTTTTGCGCCTGTGACAGCGCCCACAGGCAGGTCGAGCGGGTGCCGGAGCGGCAATAGGCCATCACCTTGCCATCGGCCTGTTCAAGGACTTCGCCGAACGCCGCGATGGCGCTTTCGGGGAACTGCCCGCCAGAGACCGGGATGTGGTGGAAGGCAAGCCCGGCTTCGCGCGCGGCGGCCCGGAGGGTTGCGAGCGGTGGCTGGCCCGGCTCCTCGCCGTCCGGCCGGTTGCAGATGACGGTAGTAAACCCTTCATCGGCGAGCGCGCTGATGGCCTCGGCGCTGAGCTGTCCGGCGACCGCGAGGCTTGGGGTGAGGGTCTTGTGGGGCATGGCGGAAATGATCCTCTAGAGCGCGTCGAGCGGGATTTTCAGATAGGTGACACCGTTGTCCTCGGCGGGCGGCATGTGCCCGGCGCGCATGTTCACCTGAACGCTCGGCAGGATCAGGGTCGGCATGGCCAGCGTGGCGTCCCGCGCGGTGCGCATCTTCACGAACTCATCTTCCGAAACGCCTTCGTGGACGTGGATATTGCCGGCTTTCTGGGCGCCAACCGTGGTTTCCCAAGCATATTCGTCGCGCCCCTTGGCCTTATAGTCGTGACACAGGAACATGCGGGTCTCGTCCGGCAGCGCGAAGATTTTCCGGATCGACCGATAGAGCATGGCTGCATCCCCGCCGGGAAAATCACACCGCGCGGTGCCGTAATCGGGCATGAAGAGCGTGTCGCCGACAAAGGCTGCATCGCCGATGACATAGGTCATGCAGGCAGGCGTATGGCCGGGCGTGTGGATGGCGCTGGCCTCCAGGCTGCCAAGGCGGAAGGTCTCGCCGTCCTCGAACAGGCGGTCGAATTGCGAGCCGTCGCGCTGGAACTCGGTCCCGGCATTGAAGACCTTGCCGAACACGTCCTGCACGGTGCGGATGTTGGATCCGATGGCCAGCGTGCCGCCAATTTTTTCTTTCAGATAGGGCGCGGCAGACAGATGGTCGGCATGGACATGGGTTTCCAGAAGCCACTCGACTTCAAAGCCCTGTTCCTTCACGAACGCGATGATCGCATCGGCGCCAGCGCGCGAGGTGCGGCCCGATTTGGGATCATAATCGAGCACGGAATCGACGATTGCGGCTTTCTTCGTGGCAGGGTCGGACACGACATAGCTGACCGTGTTGGTCGGCTCGTCGAAAAAGGCTTTCACATGCGGTTTGCCGGTCATCAGACAAGCTCCTTCTTCGGGGTGTGGGCCGCATCTCCCACCGGCGCGAAGGCATCACACAGGGCGCGCATGACAGCGAGGATGCGGGGGTCTTTGAGCGAATAGAAAATCTGTTTGGACTGGCGCCGCGTCGAGACAATGCCTTCGGCGCGCAGGCGGGCGAGGTCTCTCGACAGGTTTGGCTGAGCGACGCCCGTGCGCGATTCAATCTCGGAGACGGACAATTCGCCATCTGCCAGCTCGCAGGTCACCAGCAGGCGGTTCGGATGGGAGAGCAGTTTCAGCAGCCCTGCCACCTCGTCGGCGCGGGCGCGTACCATTTCAAGATCAAGACCTGCCTGCATGGCCCGGCTCCATATTCCTGCCCCGTCAGAAAAATCATCACGGCGGGGCTTGCGTTGAACTCATACATATATCATTTTTGATAAATGACAAGTGTCGGCTTCCGGCACTCTCACAGGAAAGAACGAAAACATGGAAATGCCCACCCCTTTCACCCCGCTGGCCAGCCTTGCCGGCGGCGTGCTGATCGGTCTGTCTGCCGTCATGCTGATGGCCTTCAATGGCCGCATTGCCGGGATTGCAGGTATCGTCGGTGGACTGGTCGGTCCGGCGCCTTTCAGCGGTCTGGACCGGTTCTGGCGTCTTGCCTTCGTGGCAGGTCTGGTGCTCGCGCCCGTGCTCTGGTTCGCCCTTACTGGCGCCATGCCGCAGGTTAGCGTCACCCCGAGCTGGCCCATGCTGGCGCTGGCCGGCCTCATTGTAGGGGTGGGCACGCAGATCGGATCGGGCTGCACTTCCGGGCACGGCGTATGCGGGCTGGCCCGCCTCTCGCCGCGTTCGCTTGTTGCAACGCTGATCTTCATGGCGGCGGCACTCGCAACCGTCTTCATCACCCGTCATCTGGTCTAGGAAGCTCGCCATGAAAGCCATTCTCTCAGCCCTTGCCGCCGGTCTCGTCTTTGGCCTCGGCCTTGTCGTTTCCGGCATGGTGAACCCGGCCAAGGTGCTCAACTTCCTCGACATTGCCGGCCAGTGGGACCCCAGCCTTGCCTTCGTCATGATGGGTGCGGCGGCAACCGTGTTCGTCGGCTATCGCCTTGTCCTGCGCCGCTCCGGGCCCTTCTTTGCCGAACGCTTCAGCCTGCCCACGGCCACCCGTCTCGATGCCCGCCTGGTGGGCGGCGCGATCATGTTCGGTATTGGCTGGGGGCTGGTCGGTCTCTGCCCCGGCCCGGCCCTGACAGCGCTGGGTACAGGGGCGATGCCGGTAGTCATCTTTGCCGGAGCCATGCTCGCCGGCATGGCAGGCTGGCGCTGGCTGGTGCGTGATTAATCCATACAGGCCCCTCGCCCTTCCTCGCAGCGCGCGCTAGGTTTCGTAGCCGAAGCCAACGCCGCTGCGAGGTCTGCCCATGCCACTGGCCGTCATTCTGCTCGTCAACCTGCTCGTGATCTGTGCCGTGTTCGGCGGCCTCTGGCTGTGGAGCCGCAGGATACAGGATCCAAGCTTTGTCGATGCGTTCTGGGCGTTCGGCATGGTCATACTCGCCTTCACGACCTTCCTCATGGCCGATGGCTGGCTGGAGCGAAAGCTGGTGCTGGTGGGCCTGACCACCGCCTGGGGCATGCGCCTGGGCTTGCACCTCTTCCATCGCTGGGGCCGGGAAGGGCCTGACCGGCGCTACAAATCCCTGCTTGCCGGTCTGCAGGAAAAGCGGGGCTGGGGCTATGACAAGGCTACGGGTCTGGCTGTTTTCGGACCGCAGGCGCTGCTGCTCTTCATCACCTGCCTGCCGGTCCAGCTGGGCCAGATCAACGCCGTTCCGGCGGGGTTTGGCATTCTGGCCCTGTTCGGCTTTGCGCTGGCGGTGTTCGGGATTGCCTACGAGTCGATTGCCGACTGGCAGCTTTCCCGCTTCAAGGAAGACCCCGCCAATGCCGGAAAGGTCATGGATCAGGGTCTGTGGGCCTGGTCGCGCCATCCCAATTATTTTGGTGATATCTGCACCTGGTGGGGTATCTGGCTGATCGCGGCGGAGACCGCGCTTGGCATCTGGTCCTTTATCGGCCCGGCTTTCCTCACCTTCACGCTGATGCGCTGGTCCGGCGTGCCGCTTCTGGAAAAGGGCATGCGCAAATCCCGTCCGGGCTATGAGGCCTATGCGGCGCGTACCAGCGCGCTCTTTCCCTGGCCTCCGGGCCGCAAGGCGCCGGGCCGGGATGAGGGCGATGACGAGGAAGAAGACGACACGCGCTATGACAGCGCGGTCTAGGAATTAGGCGATGACAGGGAGTGCCGCGCCTGTTAGCGGCGGACAGGCGCTTCGTCTTCCCCATCGAGGTCCGGTGACCGGAAAGCCAGTGCGGCGGCAATCACCTCCGCACCGGCCCGGATTTCCTCGACGGTTTGCGCGTCCGGTGTGACGGTGCGGGTCACCTGATCCTGCACGCTGACCGGACACACGGTCCAGCCACCCAGGATTACGGCCGCTGCCAGAAAACCGAATACATAGCGCATGGTTGCCTCCCCAGACCCCATTCGAGGAGGAGGCTAACATTACTTCGGCGTAATGTTGAAGAGAAAAATGAGATCAGGCCGCCGCGCGGCCGAAGCCTGCGCCGCTGGCGCCGCCCTCTGCGCGCCGCGCCGCCGTTTCCCGCTCAAGCCCTTCCACCGCCTTGAGCAGCAGGCGCAGACTTTCATGAAGTCCGCTCGATATGATCGCAGCAGACGCATCATTGCGGGTAAGGGCCAGCTCCAGCCGGTCGGCATCGGGCAGGCGTGAGGCGATACCGTCCAGGCGCTCAGCCGCGCCTTCGACGCGCTGTGCGGCCTCTTGCATCCCGCCTTCCATGCGTTCTGCCAGTGCAGAGAGGTCTGTGCGGAAGCTGTCGAGTGCCTGGTGGATGTCCGGGCCGGAAAGGCTTGCGGCTATCTCGCGCATGTCGGCCCGGAAGGCGGCAATCTCGTCGCGCAAGGTCGTTTCAGGACCTGCAGGGCCTGCCTCATCCTGCACAAATTCCTCAAGGCCGGTCGCGGTATGCGTTTCCTCGCCAATCTGGGTCGCGGGCACGTACTCGCCTGCATCGTCCTCGATGGGAAGCTCGACCAGAATGGCCTGGCCGCTGCTGTTATCCTTGCTGTTCCCGAACAGGGTCGTTTCCAGCTCGGCGCGTGCCTTCTCCACCTCGTCGATCCGCTTCGAGCCGGAAACCAGCGTCCAGCGCAAGGGAGCGGTGCGCGACGCCCGGATAACCGTCGAATCAAACCGCGTCAGATACAGGCGTACGAAGCTGTCGATATGCTCGGCCAGATCGCCATCGCGCGCAGCGTCCCGCCGCTCTGGAAGGCTTATGCGCAAGGCATAGGCACGCTCGCCTGCGCGAGGCTCCAGTCTGTCGCGGCTGGTAATCAGCATGGCGGGAATCCTATACGGCCTTCCCGCCATCACGCGCTGATTGCCTTGATGATACGTTAACCTTTCTGCGCGCCGGCTGCCTTGGGCGCCCTGATGCCGAAGAACAGGGCGTAGAGCACCGGCGCGGCCACGAGGGTAAGCACGGTGGCAAAGGCGAGGCCGCCAATGATCGTCACCGCCATGCCCTGGAAGAAGGCGTCCGCGATCAGTGGCAACATGCTAAGGATCGTGGTGGCCGAGGCCAGGAAGACCGGCCGCAGGCGGCTGACCGAGCCTTCGCGTACCGCTTCGAAGGGTTCATCGCCCGCCGCCAGGCGCTGGTCCAGCTCGTCGACCAGCACGATCGCGTTCTTGATCAGCATGCCCGACAGGGACAGGAAGCCCAGAAGCGCCGTGAACGAGAAGGCAATATTGGTCAGCAACAGGCCGGCCGTGACCCCGCAAATGCTCATCGGCACGATGGCCCAGATGATGAGCGGCTGGCGCACCTTCTGAAACAGCAGGAAGCTGACCACCAGCATCACGATGAGGCTCAAGGGCAGGACGCGTCCGAGGGATTCATTAGCATCCTCATTGGCCTCGATCTCGCCGCCCCATTCCACCGAATAGCCGCGCGGCAGGTCTATGGAATTGATGACACCGGAGAAGCGGGTGAAGGCCGAAGCCGCCGTCTCGCCCTCCGGCGGGTTGGCCTGCACTGTCAGGGTGCGCACCCGGTCGCGCCGCCGGATCAGCGTGTCGCGGGCGACCAGCTCGAAACTTTCCACCGCCTGCGTGATCGGCACATAGGTATTCTGCGACGGGCTCCAGATCAGCCGGTCTTCCAGCGCATAAGGATTGTTGCGCTCGTCCCCGGGCGCGCGGGCGATGATCGGAATCAGAAGATCGCCTTCGCGGTAGAGGCCGACATTCGTGCCCTCGGTCGCAAAGCGCAACGTCTCGCCGATATCCTCGCGGGTGACGCCTGTTGCGCGGGCGCGGTCGGTTGAGATGACGGGCTCGAGAACCAGCTCCCGATTGCGCCAGCTATGGCGGATGTCCTGCAGGTTTCCGGTTTCGCTCAGTCGGGCTACGGCCTCCTCGCCGAGCTGGCGGAGCATATCGGCATCCGGGCCGGAGAAGCGCGCCTCAAGGCGTGCACCGGCGGGCGGTCCGAACACGATGCGCTCGGCGCGCACTTCGGCATCGGGAAGGGTCTCGCGGATATGGCTGACGATACGCTCGGAGAGTTCCGGGATCACATCTACCGAACTCGCGCGCACGACAAGCTGTCCGTATGCGGAGTTTGGCTGCTCGGACGAATAGGTCAGCATGAAGCGCGTGCCACCACGCCCGATGAAAGTCGTTACAGCATCGGTTTCCGGCTGGACCAGCACGAAGCCCGCGGCGGTTCGCACGGCCCTGTCGGTTGCAAGGATATCGGTGCCCTGGGGCAGCTCCATGTTCACATAGAAGATCGGGGTATCGGAGTCCGGGAAGAAGGCGGCGCGGACAAAACCGAAACCCCAGAAGCTCGCGAACGTGATGGCGATCAGCGCCATCAGCGCAAGCCAGCGGCGGCGCAGCGCGCCGGTCAGGATCGCCCGGTAGACCGAATAGGTCCGCCCGCCATACGGGTTGGGCTTCGAGCCGCGTTCCGACTTGAAAAGCGCATAGGCGATCATTGGCGATACGGTGATGGCCAGGACCCAGGACAGGCCCAGCGAAATCCCGATCACGGCAAACATGGAGAACATGAACTCGCCGGTGGAATCCTGCGACAGCCCGATGCCGGAAAAGGCCATGATGCCGATGATTGTTGCCCCCAGCAGCGGGAATTGCGTGGTTTTCACCGCACGTTCGGCCGCAATCTGCCGGCGCACGCCGCGCTGCACGTCGATCTGCATGCTCTCGGTCACCACGATGGCGTTGTCGACCAGCATGCCCATGGCGATGATCAGCGCGCCCAGCGAGATGCGCTGCATGGTGATGTCGAAGATCGCCATGAAGAAAAGTGTGCCGAGCACGGTGAGGAGCAGCGTTGCGCCCACCGTGACGCCGGCGCGCCAGCCCATGAAGACGCACAGCATCACGATGACGATGCCGAGCGACAGGGCCAGATTGACCAGGAAGCCATTGATGGCCTGATCGACGACCACGTGCTGCTCGTAGATCGGATTGAGGACCACGCCGACGGGAAGGTCCGCTTCCAGCTGTGCCAGTCTCGCCTCGACCCGGGCGCCGACCTCGACAATGTTCTCGTCAGGCAAGGCGGCGATGCCCAGCGTGAAGACCCGCTCGCCATTGTGATAGGCGTAGAAATCCTCCCGCTCCAGCGGCGCGCGGGTAACGGTCGCAATGTCGGACAGGCGGAGAATGCCGCCAGACTCGCGCGGATTGATCAGGATGTTTTCCAGTGCCGTGACACCGTCCACGCGCTGGGGAACGGTGATCTGCAGGAGGCGGTCGCCCGCTGGCGTCTCACCGGCCTGAACGACTGCGTTTTCGTTGCTCACCGCCTGCAGGACGGCATCGAAAGGCAGGCCCAGCCTTGCCAGCTGCTCCTGAGCGATCTCGATATAGATGCGCTCGTCGGGAAGACCGGCTACTTCAACGCGCGAAACGCCGGGTACAACCAGAAGCTCGCGGCGCAGATTGCGCGCCATGTCACGCGTTTCCCGGTCAGAATAGCCGGGCGCCGTGACCGCATAGAGAATGCCGTACACGTCGGCAAAATCATCGACCACCTGCGGCTGGCCGACGCCGGGCGGCAGTCCGGCCGAAGCATCGCGAACCCGCTTTCGAAGCTCGTCCCACACCTGCGGCAGCTGGTGGCCCAGAATATCGTCGCGGATGGATACCTGGATTTCCGACATGCCGGGCATGGACTTTGACGTCACCATGCGCAGCTGGCCCATCTGCTGGATGGCCGCTTCCAGCAATTCGGTCACCTCCGCTTCCACCTCCTCGGCGGTAGCGCCGGGATAGGGGGTGAAAATGATGGCTTCCTTGATGGTGAAGTCCGGATCTTCCAGCTGGCCGACCGTGTTGAAACCCCAGATCCCGCCCAGCAGACAGGCAAGGATGATCAGCCAGCTGATAA
This sequence comes from Glycocaulis sp., assembly GCF_052168375.1. Taxonomy (NCBI): domain Bacteria; kingdom Pseudomonadati; phylum Pseudomonadota; class Alphaproteobacteria; order Maricaulales; family Maricaulaceae; genus Glycocaulis; species Glycocaulis sp. The sequence continues at coordinate 5,530 of NZ_JBQLZR010000123.1, read as the reverse complement.
CCGGCCGCTCGATGGAAATGCGCGCCAGATTGAACGCGTCATCGGTGCGCGCAGGTTCGTCCTGCGCGGGCGTGGAGGTGTCTGTCATGAAATGCTCCCGCAGGATGCGCCGCTAGCGCGTGGCCTCATTGCTGGCGACACTGCCCGTTCCCGACATCGGGCGGACACGCATGCCTTCGCGCAGCGCATTGACGCCTGCCGTGACGATCTGTTCGCCCGCGCTGACGCCCTCGAAAACGAGGACGCTATTGCCTTCGACGCTGCCGGTACGCACCACCCGAGGCTCTACCTCGCTGGTAGCAGGGTCGTAGACCCACAGCCGGAAGCTGCCGTCGGGGGTGGAGGCCAGCGCCGTTACCGGCACCCGGACCGCATCGCCGCCCGGCATCTGGTCCTGATCCAGTTGCACGCGCACATTCACCGTCATGCCCGGCAGGATATTGCCCGGCAGGTCGTCCGGCAGGGCGAACATGACCTTGTAGGTCTGCGAGGCGGCATCCGCCTCGGCAATCAGTTCACGGAATTCCAGCGGGAAGTCGCGGTTGGGAATGAAGGGAAAGCGCGCGCTGATCGAATAGCTGCCCGGCTGTTCCAGCGTCGCAATCAGATTTTCCGGTACGGCAATGGCAACACGCAATTCGGAGAGGTCCTGCAGGCGGGCGACAGGCTGACCGGCGCTCAGCGTCGTGAAATTGTCGGCGAGGCGGCGGCTCAGAAGTCCGGTGAACGGCGCCTCGATCGTCGCGTAGTCGAGATTCTGGCGCATCGTGTCGAGCGCGACAGAGCGCAATTCATAGGCCGTGCGCGCATCTTCAAGGGCGGCATCGGATGCAATGCCGCGCTCATGCAGGGTCTGCTGACGCTCCAGATTGGTGCGCGCCTGTTGCATCTGCACACGCGCTTCGCGCAAGGCGCGCTCATAGTCCTGATCTTCCAGACGGGCGATCAGCGTGCCTTCCTCGACCATCTGGCCTTCGGGAATGGCAAATTCGGCAAGCCGGCCCGAAACCTGAAAGGCGAGATCGACGGTGTAGCGCGCTTCGACGCGCCCGACGAATTCCCTCTGGGCAAGGTTGGCCGGCGCCGCGACCGTCTCGATACGGGCGGTGCGCAAGGTCTCTTCAGGTGTTGCGGCAACGTCCGAGCAGGCGCCCAGCACGCTGGCAGCCAGAAGGACAGCGATGGGGAGGCGGGCTTTCATCACTTGGGCTCCGTTATCATTTCGACCAACCGGGCCTCTACGCGGGCCCGTTCATCCGGTGAGAGAAAATCCATGCCGAGCAGGTCGGCAAAATGCAGGCCGTCCACGGCCAGAAAGACGATGCGCGCCATGTCCGGATCGGCGGTGCTTTCCACCAGCTCCTCGCGCAGGCGCGACATCAGGCCGCGAACCGGATCGAGCAGCTCGGGATGTTCCGCAGCGGCCGCCAGAAGCCCCATCATTAAGGACTGGCTGTGCGGTTCCTTCTCGCAGGCAACCTGAATCAGTGCGGAGAGTTCCGAGCGGCCAGCGGCGCGCGCATCCTTGCGCGCCTGCTCCATGTCGTAGTGCACGGCGTCGACAATGCGCGCCACCATGCCCTTGATCAGCTCCAGCTTGGAGGGGAAGTTGTAAAGCACCCCGCCCTTGGAGAAGCCGCTCTCGCGCACGACCGCATCAATCGTGAGGCGGCCTGCGCCATCGCGTTCAACAACGCGCTCGGCGGCGTCGAGGATGACGTCGCGCGCGGAACTTCTGGGTGTCTTCGCTTCGGTATTGGCCATGAACTCAACTCAGGCAAGGCGGGTCGGGACGTCCGTCCAGACGGCATGTTGCAGTGCAACGAGGCCGGGGGAGCTGATTGTGCAGCGCATCTATACCGTCTGGACGGTTTTGACGATATAGCGCGCCTCCGGTGCCTCTGCAACGGGCGCGGCTCATAATTTTTTGCCGCCCGCGCTTCGTGACACTTTGATGAAGATTCAGGGCCCAATTGGCCTGAAAGCCGGGATTTCTTTGCACTGAAGATCAAACTGCACTATGTGCCGCGCAAGACGGGATGGGTCCCGAAAAGGGTCTGGTGCATGGACTTGGTCATACTGGGTGTGCCGCTGCTGGCGCTCGTAGGATTTGTCTTCGCGTCCTATGCGATTGTCGCCAACGACGTCATTCAGACGCTCGGCACCTTTCTCTCCTCGAACGCCAAGCGGCCCTGGCTGCTCCTGTGGGCATTCGCCTCATCGATCATTGTCGCGGTCATGATCTATGGCTGGTTTGCCTATGACGGTGACATTGCGTTCGGACGGTTGAACCGCATTCCCTTCCCCGAAACCGGCATTCAATGGTGGCATATCCTGCCGCCTCTGGTGCTGCTTGTCCTCACCCGTTTCGGGATTCCGGTCTCCACGACCTTCCTTGTACTGACGATTTTCACGCTGACCGGTGGCGCTGCCACCGAGGGCGTGCTTGGGTCCATGCTGCTGAAGAGCTTTGCCGGCTATCTGGTGGCCTTTGCCGCTGGCGCAGTGGTCTTCCTGGTCATTGCGCGTCTGTTCGAGCGCTGGGTGGCCCGTACGCGCGGCCAGCCCATCTCGCCGATCTGGTTTGTTGCCCAGTGGTGCTCCACCGCCTTCCTGTGGGCGCAGTGGCTGATGCAGGACCTCGCCAACATCTTCATCTTCCTGCCGCGCGAGACGGTCACGGCCGCCGACGGCTCGGTGCAGGTGACGTTCTCGCTCGGGCTGATCGTGTTTGCGACCGTGCTGATGGTCGCCCTTCACGGCATCATCTTCGCCAGCCGCGGCGGCGAGATACAGAAAATCGTCCTTACAAAGACAAATACGGTCGATCCGCGCTCTGCCACCTTTGTCGACCTGATCTACGCTTTCGTCCTGCTCTACTTCAAGGAACTCAATGACGTCCCGATGAGCACGACCTGGGTGTTCCTCGGCCTGCTGGCCGGGCGCGAGATCGCCATCACCTATGTCGCGTCCCTGCGCTCGAAGGGTGAAGCCATGTTCGATGTGGCAACCGACATTGCCCGCGCCGGACTTGGCCTTGCTGTCTCCGTGATCATGGCGCTTGCCCTGCCCTTCATGGCAACCGGCGCCCTCCCCGATATCCGCCAGCAAATCTTTGGCAGCGACACGGTCGAAGCCGCTGAAGACACCGCCATGCTGCCTGCCGATAACCCGGACGGGGTAGTTCAGGGCGCGCGCGGTGCGCCCTGAGCGCACCTAGTCGTATTCGCGCCGCCAGGTCAGGGCAACACCGCTTTCCCCGTCAGGCGCAATGCGGGACAGCAAGGTGACGTTCTGGGTCAGCGCCCATTCAATGCGGGTGGAGGCAGCCGCAGAGCCGCCACCGGATTCCACTTCCAGATACACATCTTCGGTGAGGTAGCGACCGCCTGCGACCACGGTTTCACCCGTTGCGGTCGAGCTGACGGCCAGCTGGTCAAGACCGAGCCCGGAGCGCAGGGCACCGAATGGATCAAAACCGCCCCCTGAGGAGAGGCTTGCCACCGCTCCGGCCAGCTGCGCGGCCTGGATGCCGCTGAGTTGACCCGCTCCCTGATCGAAAAGCAGGCGTGAGGCGATCTCGTCTTGCGGCAGGCTGGGATTGGAGGCGAGCGTAATCTCCGGGGAGCTGACACGGCCCCCGACCCGGATTTCGGCCGTGATGTCCCGGGCCTGCCGCTCGGCCACCAGATTGATCGCGGCATCCATCGGATTGCCGGCGAACACGATGGAGCCGGAGCGCATCTCGAAGGGCCGCCCCAGAAGGTCCGCGCGCCCCCGGAGCAGCGTCGCCCGGCCCGAAAGCCTGACCGCGTCCATCAACCCGCGTGCGGTGACATCCATCGACCACTCGGAATCGAACTGGGGTCCGCGCACGAAAATGCGCCCCGGTGCGTAAATGCGGTAATTGAGAACGATGTCCGGGCCCTGGCGCATCGGCGCCATTTCGGCGCGGGCACCTGCGGCATTGACGTGGGACACCTCCACCGTCGCGATGGCCGGGCGGCTGGCTTCGGGCGGGCGCACTTCGGCGCGGGCAAGGCGCGTCTCGCCGGACACCTCGATACGGTTCTGTTCGATATTGATGACGATATTCCCGCCGCCGACCGCCGTCAGTTCCGGGCGTTCGACGATCAGGAAGTCGCTGAATTCCAGCTCCGAGCGACCCGTAATGCGGGCATCGGCAAGGCTCAAGGTCCCGCTGCCTGAAAGCTCGCCGCCGTCCGCACTGCTCGCTGTCAGGCTTTCAATCTCCAGCCGGTCGCGTGCAAAGCGGGCATTGAGCGTCAGATCGCGGACCGAAATGCCCAGCGCCGGATCGTCAAAACGCGCCCCGTTCAGGGCAAGGCTGCCCCCAAAATCGGGCGCGCCGACCGTGCCTCCCAGCCGGGCATTGACCTGCGCTGCACCCGACAAGCTCTGGCCCTCGGCAAGGCGGAAGGCGGCCAGTGTCGCGATCTCACCCTGCACCCGCGCCTCGCCGGCAAGGCCCGTCTCGCTCGCGGTAAGGCTGCCTGCGCCGGTCACCGGACCGGACAGCCATTGCAGATCGGCGCTGGCATCAAGGCCGGAGCCATCGGCGCTCGCGTCGATGCGCAGCCCTGTCCCGTCGAGGCGGGCGGTAATCAGCGCATTGACCGCGATGTCTGACCCGTCCGGCACCTGACCTTCGGGCGGTGAAAGCCGGTCTGCACTGAGCTCTGCTGTGCCTTGCCAGGCGCCGCCCGTGCGGGTCAGGCGCGCCTCTCCTGAAAGTGCGCCGGTAACCGGCTCGCGCCCTGAAGGATAGCTCAGCAGCATGGCCGGGATGGCCGAGGCGTCGAGATCGGCCTCGATGGTCTCTCCCTGCTGGTCCAGGCGAAGATCCAGCCGGCCGTCACCGAGGCTCAAGGCCAGCTGACCGGACAGCCGGTCATTGCCGAACTGCACGCTTGCCGGCTGGCGAGTGGCAATCGGCACACCGCCATAGCGGCCGTCCAGTGCGAGGGTCAGCTCGCCCCCATCCTCACCTGAGGTGAACCGGCCATTGGCAGACAATTGCGCCCGGGCGCCATACGCTCCTTCTGCCGTCAGCGAGTAGGTGATCGCGTCAAACGGCCCGCTGGCATCAAAGGCAAGCGCATCCAGATAGGTCAGGTCTTCGCCAACCATGTCTTCTGCGCGGATACGCGCATTGAGCGCGCCGTCTGCCACGCGGAAGGCAATCTCGGCTGACCCGAACCCGTTTACCGGAACGGCACCAAGATCGCCTGCGATGGTTTCGCCCTCTGCGACCAGCCCGCCCGTGAAATTGAACCCGCCAAACCGGCCTTCAATACCCGTCAGCTCGGCCCGCTCGCCCGTGCGGGAGGCATTGCCGCCTATATCGACCGGTCCGGTCGCCGCCTGACCGGTCAACAGCCAGCGGCCTTCAAACGCGTCCGGCGGGCCTTCGCCTTCAAGGCGCAGGCGCGCATCGCCCACCACGACCGGCCCGGCCCCGGCGCTGGGAGCACGCGCGTCGGCGCGGATACTGAAACGGCCGTTCTCG
>NZ_JBQLZR010000122.1:0-2571 GCF_052168375.1 Glycocaulis sp. | reverse complement strand
TTTCAGGCACTGGCGGCACCCTTCCGACTTTACTGGGATGGCCCGGTCAATCCGCTTGCGGAAGAAATCCCGGAACTCCGCGCACTCAACGAGCCTGATCTGGAAGATCGGGAGGCCCGTCAGCGCATTCTCGCTGACCCGGACTATCAGGCACGCTTCTGCGCGATGTGGATGCACGGAAAGCAGGGCGGGCTTGCCGGGCTGAAGCGCAAGATGCGCGCCGAGCAGATGGCGTTCGACCGCGACATGAAGAACATGGTCTTCCATTCCGGCTGTCCGGCGGACTGGGTGGGAGAGACCTTCGAAGATGTGTTCAAACGCTACCAGGTAAGCTTTGCGATGCCGGACGTTATCCGCTCCGATGACGAGCGGGCGGCGTTTGAAGCCCTGCCGGCCATTGCCTCCACGCCTGATATCGGCGAGCCCTATTTCGTGCTCGGCCTGTTCCAGCTTTACGATACCGATCTGCGCTGGTGGACGATTTCGGCCAACCGCGACATGGAGGTTGTCCGGAAATTGCTGAACGATCCGCAGATATTCCCCGGCTTCAACGATTCAGGGGCGCATCTGACCAATATGGCCTTCTATGACGGCAATCTGCGCTGCCTGCAGATGGCGCAAGGCGAAGGCATGGAGCGCGTGGCTGCCCAGGTGAAGCGCCTGACCCGCGACCCGGCCGACTTCATCGGCATTGATGCCGGACGCATCGAGATTGGCAGCATTGCCGATATCGCCATCATCGATCCGGAAGCCCTGAAGGCTTACGATTCCGATGCGGGGCTGCAATTCATCCACCGCGATGTGTTCGACCATGAGCAACTGGTCAACCGGTCGGATGGTGTCGTGACCCATGTTGTCGTGGGCGGCGGGATTGTCTGGGCTGATGGCGGCTTCACCTCCGCCCATGGCAAGCAAAAGCTTGGCCGGGCCTTGCGCCACCGCGATGCCGGCGCTGCGTCACAAGAACAGGCGATCGCGGCTGAATAGTGCTGCGCAAAGGGATACAGGCATGCGTTGTCCAGAGGCACTCACCTGATGGGTGCGGCGATAGACCCTTTCCGGGCCATAGCGATTTCGGAACTGGCCCAGCGCCTGAAGGCGCAAGGCAGGCCGGTCATCCACATGGAGTTCGGCCAGCCCGCCACAGGCGCGCCGGGCGAGGCGATCACGGCGGCCCACCAGGTGCTGGACAGCGACCCGATGAGCTATTGGGAAAGCAGCGCGCTGCGCGAACGCATCGCCCGGCATTACCGCGAGGCCTATGGCGTTGATCCGGGTCCGGACAGGATATTGCTGACCGCCGGTGCGTCACCCGCCTTGCTTCTTTCGCTCATCACGGCCTTCAATCCGGGTGACACCGTGGCGCTGGCCCGTCCCGGCTATGTTGCCTATCGCAACACGCTCAAAGCGCTGCATATCAACCCGCTGGAGATCGCCTGCGGCGCGCAGACGCGCTTTCAGCTGAGTGCAGCGCAGATCGAAGCGATGGAAACGCCTCCGGCCGGTGTCATCATCGCGAGTCCCGCCAACCCGACCGGGACCATAATCCCCGCCGGCGAGCTTGCCCGGCTGTGTGCGGTGTGCGCGGAACGCTCAATCCGCATCATCTCCGACGAGATCTATCACGGGCTGAGCTATGGCGAGCCGGCGCGTTCGGTGCTCGAGTTCGATGATACAGCCTTCATCGTCAACAGCTTTTCGAAATACTATTCGATGGTTGGCTGGCGCCTGGGCTGGCTGGTTGCCCCGCAAAGCCTTGCCGACAGCGCGAAAGCCTATCGCGGCAATCTGTTCCTGACGCCGCCATCGCTGAGCCAGCACGCGGCACTGGCCGCCATGGACTGCCGCGAGACACTGGATGGGCATGTCCGAACCTACAGCGCCAATCGCGCGCTCATGCTGGAGGCGGCAGGCCGTCTCGGCCTTGACCACTTCGCTCCGCCCGATGGCGCTTTCTACATCTGGGCCGATATTGGCCACCTGACCGATGACAGCATGGCGTTTTGCGAGCGCCTGCTACGCGAGACCTATGTGGCTACCGCTCCGGGTGTCGATTTCGACCCTGTCGAGGGACGCCATTTCATGCGGTTCAGCTTTGCGGCATCAACCGATCAGGTTCGAGAGGCGATCGCCCGCATGGAGCCATGGTTTGCGGCCCAGCCACGCCGCTAGCGCTTGCGGATACGAATCAGGCCTTCCTGCGCCGTGCTGGCGACCAGCCGGCCATCGCGTGTGAATAGCCGCCCGCGATTGAAGCCGCGTCCGGCACCCGCCCACGGGCTGTCTGTGGTGTAGAGCAGCCATTCATCCATGCGCACCGCATCGTGGAACCAGACCGCATGATCAAGGCTCGCGGACTGGAGCCCGGGCGATACCCAGCTGACGCCATGGGGCTGCATGGAGGTTCCCAGAAGCGCCATGTCGGAGGCATAGGCTAGCGCCGCGCGGTGCAGCAGCGGATCGGGGCCGAAATCGCCGCGAACGCGGAACCAGATATGGCGTACCGGATCGAGCTTGGGCGGATTTCCCGGTGACCACGGACCGACGGGGCGCAACTCGATAGGCCGGGGC
>NZ_JBQLZR010000121.1:0-2803 GCF_052168375.1 Glycocaulis sp. | reverse complement strand
GAAGTGACCCCGTCCTTGCGCTCCCAACACAGCGCCCAGCCTCGCGTTCCGGCCCTTCCCGGCCGGACCCTTCGTGCTGGCGCGCGCACCGGAGCTCGCCTTTATGTCCCGCAAAATGCTGATAGATGCCTCCCACCCGGAAGAAACCCGGGTGGTGATCGTGGAGTCCAACCGCGTTGAGGATTTCGACTTTGAGTCAGCCTCCCGCCGTCCCATCCGCGGCAATATCTACCTCGCCCAGGTCACTCGCGTAGAACCGTCCCTGCAAGCTGCCTTCGTCGAGTATGGCGGCAACAAGCACGGCTTTCTGGCCTTCAACGAGATACATCCCGACTATTACCAGATCCCGTTCGAGGATCGTCAGGCCCTGCGTGAAGCAGAGGCCGAGCTTGCCCGCGAGAACGAGGCAGAAGCCGGCGACGAGAACGATGATGACGAGGATCTGATGGAGGAGATTGCCCGCAAACGGCGCAATCTGCTTCGCAAGTACAAGATCCAGGAAGTCATCAAGCGCCGCCAGGTGATGCTAGTGCAGGTCTCCAAGGAGGAGCGCGGCAACAAGGGCGCGGCTCTGACGACCTATCTCTCGCTGGCCGGACGCTATTGCGTGCTGATGCCCAACACCGATCGCGGGGGCGGCATTTCGCGCAAGATCACCAGCGCCACCGACCGCAAGCGGTTGAAAAGCGCCGTGCAGGCGCTCGACCTGCCGCGCGGCATGGGCCTGATCATCCGGACCGCCGGGGCCGCCCGCACCAAGCTGGAGATCAAGCGCGATTACGATTACCTGATCCGCCTGTGGGAGACGATCCGCGAGACCACGCTGAAATCGGTTGCGCCGTCGCTCATCTACGAGGAAGGCAACCTCGTGAAGCGCGCGATCCGCGATCTCTACGACAAGGATATCGAGCACGTCCTGGTCGAAGGCGAGGAAGCCTACAAGGAAGCGAAAAGCTTCATGCGCATGCTGATGCCCAGCCATGCCACGAAGGTGCAGCCCTATACCGACGACATGCCGCTCTTCCTGCGTCACGGCACGGAAAGCCAGCTTGAAGCGATTTATTCGCCCGTCGCACAGCTGAAATCGGGTGGCTATCTGGTCATCAACCCCACCGAGGCGCTGGTCGCCATCGACGTGAACTCGGGCAAGTCCACGCGCGAACGCAATATCGAGCAGACGGCCCTTCGCACCAATCTGGAAGCCGCCGAGGAAGCGGCCCGCCAGATGCGCCTGCGCGACCTTGCAGGCCTCGTCATCATCGACTTCATCGACATGGAGGACTCCAAGAACGTCCGCGCTGTCGAGAAGAAGATGAAAGAAGTGCTCGCGAAGGACCGCGCACGCATCCAGACATCCAAAATCTCGCAGTTCGGCCTGATGGAAATCTCCCGCCAGCGCCGCCGCACCAGCCTTGTGGAAGGCTCCACCGAGCCGTGCCCGCACTGCAACGGCATCGGCTATCTGCGCAGCGTGGAATCGAGCGCGCTCGCCGCCGTGCGCAGTGTCGAGGAAGAGGGCCTGAAGGGCCGCGCCTCCAAGATCGCGCTGCACCTGCCCAACGAGGTCGCGCTCTATCTGCTGAACGAGAAGCGCGAATACCTGCGTGCCGTCGAGCAGCGTTTCGACATGCGCGTGATCATCGCGACCGATCTCGACCTGAAACGCGACGGCGCACGCATCGAGCGTCTGGAAGCGCGCAAGGACGGTGATCGTGGACCGTACGTGCCCAAGCCGCTGACCGTGGAGTCAGCTGCGCTGACGCCTGAGGACGAGGCTGATCTGCGCGCTGCCCGTGAGGAAAGCGCACTGGAAGAAGCCGAAGCCGCTGAAGGCGATTCCGACGAAAGCACGGGCGGCGAGAGCAACCGGGGCGACGGCCAGGACAAGCGTGGACGCCGCCGTAGACGCCGTGGGCGTGGACGCGGAGACGGCGAAGGCCGGAGCAATGAAGCCGCGGGCAGTGATGGCGCGTCGTCTGACGAATCCGGTGATGAGGCCGATAGTTCTGGCGAACGCGCCGAACCGGCGCGCGCTGATGACAGCGAGGATGAAGGTTCCCGCAAGCGCCGCCGCCGGGGCCGCCGGGGCGGTCGTGGTCGCCGCCGGCGCGGTGATGGCGAGGCTCGCGAGAACCAGGGCGATACCGCTCAGCAGGCCGGTTCCGGCAGCTCTGACGATGCTGCCGACATTCCAGGCCTCGCTGTGATCGAACCGCAGGAAAGTGATGCGCTGGGATCGGGCGACACTCCGCCCGCCCGTGAACGCCCGGTTCGCCGCCGCAAGAAGGCCGAACCGGCTGAAAGCGGCGAAGCCGCTGCGCCCGCACCGGCTGAGGAAGGCCAGGACGCCGCCGCGATTGTGGCAGAGGAAGCCCCGGCCAAGCCCAAGCGCACGCGGCGCAAGAAAGCCGATGCGGCTGCCGAGGAAGCCCCTGCTGCAGAGGCTGTAGCCGAAGCGGCAGAAAAGCCGAAGCGCACGCGTAAGGCCCCTGCCCGCAAAGCAGCTGTGAAGGCTGCGCCGGAAGCGGCCGAAACGGCTGAAGCTGCAGAAGCGGTATCCGAGCCCGAAAAGCCGGCGCGCAAACCGCGCGCCCGCAAGGCCGCAGCCAAGGCAGATGCGCCGCAAGAAGTACCCGAGGCAGAAACCCCGGCGACGGATGCCAATGATGGCGGCAACGATGGCGGCTCAGGCCCCAAGCGCGCAGGCTGGTGGCAACGCTCGGGCAAGCTGTTCGGGCTCGGCTCTTAAGCCATGAGGCAAGCAAGACCGTCTGCGTCACTGCAGACGGTCTTCACCTCTGCC
>NZ_JBQLZR010000120.1:0-5412 GCF_052168375.1 Glycocaulis sp. | reverse complement strand
CCAGCGCCCGGTCGAGTGCCGCCCGGTAGGCCGCCTCGGTCTCTTCATCCATCGCGCCGCGCTCGATCACGCCGGCACCGCCATGAATGATGATCGTCCATTGCAGCTCGCCCTCGCGGGATGCCTCGCTGGCCTGCGCGCCGGAAAGGCACAAGGATAGGGCGGCACAGGCAGTCAGAATGCGTTTCATGGCGTTGTCTCCCTTGATGGCGCGCACATGCCTAGAAGGTCAGGATCACCTTGCCCTTCACGCGGCGCTCCATGATGTCGGCAAAGGCCTTGGCAAACTCGTCCAGCGGATAGGCCGCCGAGATGTGGGGCACGATCTTCCCGGCCTCGTAGAGGTCGAAAAGCTCCTTCATGTTCTGCGCGTTCTCGCGCGGATTGCGCCCGGCCCACGCGCCCCAGAACACGCCCAGAATATCGCGGCTGTTCAGAAGTGCGAGATTGAGCGGAACTTTAGGGATCGGCCCGGCGGCAAAGCCGATGACCAGATAGCGTCCGCCCCAGCCTGTGGCCCTCAGAGCTGCTTCGGAATAGTTACCGCCAACCGGGTCATAGACCACATCCACACCCTTGTTGCCGGTGATCTCGCGCACGCGCGCCTTCAGGTCTTCTTCCGAATAGTTGATCAGCTCGTCGGCGCCGGCCTCCTTCGCGATGGAAAGCTTTTCCGCAGAGCTGGCTGCTGCAATGACCTTGGCGCCCATCGCCTTGGCAAGCTGCACGGTGGCAAGGCCGACCCCGCCCGCAGCGCCAAGAACCAGCACGGTTTCACCCGGCTGCAGTTTCGCGCGCTGTTTCAGAGCGTGATAGGAGGTTCCATAGATCGTGGTGAAAGCCGCCGCGTGTTCAAAGCTCATCGCGTCGGGAATCGGAATGACCTGGGCAGCTGGCGCCACCGCCTGCTCGGCAAACCCGCCCAGCATGGTGGCGACAATCACCCGGTCGCCCGGCTTGAAGCCGGACGTGTTCTTGCCAAGATCGGAAACGATGCCTGCACACTCCGTCCCCGGAATGAAGGGAAAGGGCGGCTGGGCCTGGTATTTTCCTTCAACCAGAAGGATGTCGGGGAAGTTCACGCCAGCAGCTTTCACATCGACCTGCACAAAGCCCTCGTGAAGCGGTGGGGCCTCGACATCGGCCACTTCCAGATTCTCGTACGGGCCGAATTCCTTGCAGATGAGTGCGCGCATGCGGGATGTCCTTTGTCAGGCGAAAACGTTTCAGCGTGAGCGGACCATAGTGGCGGCCGGGCGGCAAGGGCAATGCGCCACGCGCGCGCGCCCGCTTGATGCGCCTGCCTCCAGCCTCCATAACGTCCCGCAACGCCTTCTTGTCCGCCTGCCCCGGAGCAGATTCTTGACCGACTTTCAGCGCAATGCCTGGAACAGGGCCATGCCTTCGCGCGAACTGAAGCGCGGGCGCATGGTCCACAAGGTGCTCGCCGGCGAACCCGTCGTCATTGCCCGCGCAAAGGATGGCAGCGTGTTCGCGCTGCGGGATCTGTGCCCGCATCGCGGCGTGCTTCTGTCGGCCGGGCGCCTGTGCGCGCAAGGAAGCGTTATCGACGGTGTCACCCTCGACCGGCCGCAGATCGAATGCCCCTATCATGGCTGGCGTTTTGGCCCCGACGGCGCCTGCCAGGCCATTCCATGCCTCGTCGAGGGTCAGGAAATGGATGTCGGACGCATTCGCGTACTGCGCTATCCGGTACGTGATTTGGGAGGTGATATCTGGATCTGGCTGGCCGAGACCCCTGCTGGTCCCGTGCTCGATGCCACGCCGGAACCCGATACCGAACCGCCCCTGGGCGCCTGAAGCGCCCTTCTGGACGTTTGCATCAAGGCCGGGCATGCTGGCCTTAACTCCCGAAAAACAAGCGAGCCCGCCCTGTGACAGAGACCCCTTCTGCCCAACCGTCCGCCAAGCGCGGTGCCTTCACACGCTTCCTTGATGGCGTTGAATGGCTCGGCAACCTCCTGCCCCACCCCGTTACGCTGTTTGCCATTCTGGCCGGTCTGATGATCCTGGCCTCCGGCCTGTTTGGCGACCTGATGGGTCTCAGTGTCGAGGATCCGCGCCCCGAAGGCGCGCGCGGGCGGTCGCCCGACGGCATGATCAGTGCGGTCAGCCTGCTCAATGAGGACGGCTTCCGGCGCATCTTCACCAGCCTGACGACCAATTTCACCAGCTTTGCCCCGCTCGGCGTGGTGCTCGTCGCCATGCTGGGTGTAGGCGTGGCGGAGAAGTCCGGCCTTCTCTCGGCGGCCGTGCGCTCCATCGTGCTCAGCGCGAACAAGCACACTGTCACCGTGGCGGTCGTGTTCGCCGGTGTCCTGTCCAACACCGCATCGGAAATGGGCTATGTCGTTCTGGTGCCTTTGGCAGGGGCAGTCTTCTATGCGCTCGGGCGCCACCCGCTGGCCGGCATGGCAGCGGCCTTTGCTGGCACGTCCGGCGGCTACAGCGCCAACTTGCTGATCGGCACGATCGATCCGCTTCTCGCTGGCATTACCACCGAGGCCGCACGCCTGATCGACCCTGACTATGTCGTCGCCGCTCCGGCCAACTGGTATTTCATGGTCGCCAGCACCTTCCTCGTCACGCTGATCGGCTCGCTGGTCACCATCTTCATCGTCGAGCCGAAACTGGGCGCATACGATCCCTCCCGCGCCGATCCGTCCGTTCTCGACAAGAACATGATGCAGCCCGTATCAGCCGAGGAAAAGCGCGGGCTGGGCTGGGCGGGCCTCGCCTCCCTTGCCGTTTTCGCTGCCATGGCATGGACCCTGATGCCCGAAATCGGCGGGCTTGGGGGACTTCCCGGCTGGGGCGCACTTCGCAATTCCGATACCGGTTCGATCTTCCAGCAGGCGCCCTTCTTCATCGGCTTCGTGACTTGGATATTCCTGTTCTTCCTGATTGTCGGCTTTACCTATGGCCGCGCCGCCGGGACGATGAAGAACGACCGCGATGTGATCGACGGCATGGCGTCGGCGATCTCCACGCTGGGCCTCTACATCGTCCTCGTCTTCTTCGCGGCCCAGTTCGTCGCCTTCTTCAACTGGTCCAATCTCGGCGCGATTTTCGCGGTTCTCGGCGCACAATTCCTGACCGATACCGGCCTGACGGGACCGGCCATCTTTATCGGCTTCATCCTGATGTGCGCCTTCGTGAACCTGATGCTCGGCTCGGCCAGTGCCCAGTGGGCGGTGACGGCCCCGATCTTCGTGCCGATGCTGATGCTGATCGGCTATTCACCGGAAGTGATCCAGGCCGCCTACCGGATTGGCGACAGCTCGACCAATATCATCACCCCGATGATGAGCTATTTCGGCCTCATCCTCGCCTGGATGACCCGCTACGACAAAAAGCTCGGCATCGGCACCGTCATTGCGATGATGCTGCCTTATTCGCTCGCCTTCCTCGTCTTCTGGACGGCGCTGTTCTTCCTGTGGACCTTCGCACTTGGCCTGCCCGTCGGTCCGGGCTCACCGACGCTTTACGAGCTGCCCACCGGCTAGTTCAGCGTTACTGGCGTGCCCCGGTGCCTTCAATGGCGCCAGCCGCCGCGCTGGCGGGTGCGAGAATGATCTCGGTTGCCTGACGCACCACATTGACGGTCAGGCTGAGTGGTCCGCGCACGGCTCCGGCGCGCTGGGCCGGCTCGACGCCGAAATCGCGCGTGCCTGCAAACAGAGCAATCAGTTCAGGCGACATGGTCAGCGTGGAATGGCGCAGCGGATCGGCGGTCTGGAAACCGGAGACGTCAACGACCGTGAGACGCAAGTCCGCTACCGCCTCGACAGAGCGCATCGAGCCCAGCCGGTCGGTCTGACCGCGCAGCGCCGCCGAGGCCTGCAAGGCCCGGTCCCGTGTCGAGGTGAACACCACGAAATCGATGTCGGAAACGGCGGCGATGGCGTCAAGCTGGCTGCGGAAGACATCCACGCTGATATCGGGTGACATCAGGGCAACCTGCCCGATGCGCGCAAGCACATCCGTTTCGCCATTTTCGGACAGATCGCGCAACGCCTCCAGCGTCAGCATCGAACCCATGGAGTGGGCAATGATCATGATGCGGTCGGTCTGCGCCGACGACGCCATCCGCAGCGTATCGGCAAAGCTGTCCCGGCTGATCAGGACGCTGTCGAGATCATAGGCATAGAAGCGGGGGTCGCCCGCGCTTGCCCACGCAAAATAAAGCGGCGCGCCGGGTATCTGGAAGTCGTGCATCATCTGGGCAAAGCGGAAGAGACCGCTGCCAAACGTCTCGTTATACCCGTGCACGAAGATGACGAGGATGCGCTCGTCCTCATCGAGCTGCGACAATTCCCGGTCGAGGGCGCCAACAAACGCCTCGCGCCCGTCCAGCATCTCGGCTCCCGCAAGCGTGAAATGCCGCATGGGATCGGGCGTGCCGCGCGGATAGCGGATACGCCCCGGCTCGCGCTCCGGCGGTATCGTGACCGTATGGCGGCCATAGGTCAGCGATTGCGCGCGTTCCCGCCCGTAAAGCGTGGCATCGCCCGTTGGCGCTCGCGCCGAGACCGCCAGGATCTCGTGCTGATCCACCTCGCTTGGCAATTCCTCGAAACCGGCCACGCTCAAGGTCGGCGCACAGGCGCCGGCAAGGCCGAGCACGCCAGCCACAAGCAGGGCGCGAAGGGGGGTCAGCCCTGCCGCGAGCGCATCTGCCGCAGAGCGAAAATATCGGCCGACATCCATCGGAAAAAACCGCCATCCTCGAGGAAGACCGATGCAATGTTCGCATCGCCCGGTTCGAAGTGGAAGACTTCGCGCAAGGATCGCGAGAAAGCAAGGGCCGGCGCGATACGCACGGCATGTCCGCGAAAGGCGTCGCGAATGCGCAGGGCTTGGTCATCGCCGAACACCTGGTTGGGCACCAGCATGATGCGCGGACGCACCCCGTTGGCATCACCCAGGCGCGCGGCTGCGTCTTCAAGCTCGGGCAGATAGGCCTTGGTGGCCATGATGTCGGCATCGGACACCGCCACCGGCACGAAAATGGCATCGGGCTGGATGGCAGGGACCATCGAGCCGGCCGGGAAGCCGGCCGGCGTATCGACGAAGATCACATCGCTGGCCGCGCGGCGCGTATCGAGCGCGGATTTCACCGCCTCGGGCGCCACGCGGTGCCCTTCCCCGTGCTCATCAGCAAGGTAGTAGGACTGGACGCCGGAGCCGGAGAACCGCCGCACGGCGTTATAGGTCGTGCGCAACCGGTCGAAATCGATCACGCACACACGCAAGTCGTAGGTTGCGGCGAAGTGGATGGCGCTGAGAAAGGCCAGCGTGCTCTTGCCGGCACCACCCTTGGCGTTCGCAAACATTACGGTGGTGCCGCTCATACGCCTATCATCCTGCCACTTCCTGCCTGTTCAGGCA
>NZ_JBQLZR010000119.1:0-4683 GCF_052168375.1 Glycocaulis sp. | reverse complement strand
GGATCGTATTGATGCGCTGCGCCTGTTCCGCTCGGTTGCCGAGCTGGAGAGCTTCACCCGGGCGGCCGAGCGCCATTCGCTGACCCCGGGTGCGGCCTCCAAACAGATCTCCGCCCTCGAGGAGCGCATGCAGGCGCGCCTGCTGGAGCGCACGACCCGTTCGGTGCGCCTGACCGATGCCGGGCGGGCGTTGCTGGAGCGGGTGCGCCCCTGGCTGACCGAATATGAGGCGATCGAGAACGGGCTTGCCGCCGACAATGCGGCAGCAGCCGGTTTCCTGCGCGTGGCGGCGCCGGTTGATTTCGGTTCGGCGCGCCTGATCGAGCCGGTCACCGCCTTCATGGAGAAATGGCCATCCGTGGAGGTGCGCCTCGACCTCTCCGACCGCATGGTGGACCTGGTCGATGAAGGCTATGACCTTGCCGTGCGCCTCGGCCACCTGCCCGATTCCAGCCTGATCGCCAAACGCCTTGCCAATGCGCCGATGTCGACAGTGGCGAGCGCCGGATTTCTGGACGCGCGAGAGCCGATTGCCCACCCGTCCGATCTGGCGCGGACAGCGTGCATCATTGACCGCAACCGGCCCGCGCCCAATCTGTGGCGCTATGAAAAGGGCGGGGAAAAGATCGAAGTGAAGGTGGATGGCCGGCTGTCCCTGAACGGGGCAAGCGCGGCGGTGTCTGCCGCCTGTGCGGGCGCTGGCGTGGCGTGTGTGCCAAGCTGGGCGGTGCGCGCCGCGATTGCTGACGGGCGTGTTGTGTCCCTCATGGATGACTGGACGCCCGAAGCGCGCGAGTTGTGGGCGGTCTTCCCGTCCAACCGCTATCTCGCCCATCGTGTGCGCCTGTTCGTGGATTTCCTGGCAGGCTGGTTCAAGGAAAGCGTCTAGTTCATGAGCCTTCGTATCGCCTTCATGGGAACGCCGGAATTTGCCGCGCGCTCGCTTGCCGCCATTACCGGTGCAGGTCACGAGGTGGTTCGTGTCTATACCCAGCCGCCACGGCCCGCCGGGCGCGGGCAGGAGCTGCGCAAGAGCCCTGTGCATCAGCTGGCCGAAGCGTTCGGGATTGAGGTGATGACGCCGGAGCGCTTTCGCGAGGCGGATGTGCTGGCCGATTTTGCAAGCCTCGACCTCGATGTGGCCTGCGTGGTCGCCTATGGCCAGATCCTGCCGAAGGAAGCGCTGGACGCACCGCGTCTCGGCTGTCTGAACCTGCACGCATCGCTGCTGCCGCGCTGGCGCGGGGCGGCGCCGATCCAGCGGGCCATCCAGGCCGGCGACGAGGTGACGGGCGTGCAGATCATGCAGATGGAGGAGGGGCTGGATACCGGTCCTGTCCTGATGAGCGAGATCGTGCCGATCGCGCCTGACGACACCGCAGGCTCCCTGCACGACACGCTGATGGAAACCGGCGCTGAGCTGTGGCCGCGCACGCTTGCCGCCCTTGAGCGCGGCTCGCTGCAGGCTGTGCCGCAGAGCGAGGACGGCGTGACCTATGCAAAGAAGATATCATCGGCAGAAGCGCGCATCGACTGGACGCGCCCCGCGGGCGAGGTGTGTGACCACATACGGGGGCTTTCCCCGTTTCCCGGTGCCTGGTTCACGCTTTCAACGGCCAAGGGTGAGGTGCGCGTGAAGGTGCATTTTGCCGAACCGGAAAAGGGCGAGGGCGAGCCGGGAGAGGTGCTGGATGACGGCCTGCTGGTCGCGTGCGGGCGCGGGGCAGTGCGCCTGACCCGCCTGCAACGCGAAGGCAAGGGCGTGATGGGCGCGGACGAGTTCCTGCGCGGAACCTCGGTCCCTGCGGGCACGATGCTCTGAACCCATGGCCCGCTACCTGCTGACAATCGAATATGATGGCGGCCCGTTCGTCGGCTGGCAGCGTCAGGAGAACGGCCTGTCGGTACAGGAGGTGATGGAGCGCGCCTCTGGTGGGCTCGAGGCCGGTCATCACGAGGTCTATGGCGCGGGCCGGACCGATTCCGGTGTCCATGCGCTGGCCATGACCGCCCATGTCGATTTTGCGAAGGACTGGCGCGCCGATGTGGTGCGCGATGCGCTGAACCATCATTTGCGCCCGCATCCGGTATCGGTGCTCTCTGCGGTGCGGGTGCGCGATGATTTTCACGCGCGCTTTTCTGCCGTCAGACGCGGCTATGTCTATCGCATGGTCGACCGGCGTGCGCCTCTGGCGCTGGCGGCGGGCAAGGCCTGGCAGGTGCGTGTGGCGCTCGATGCAGATGCCATGAACAAGGCTGCGCAAAGCCTTGTCGGCACACATGATTTTACCACCTTCCGCGATGCGCAATGCCAGGCGGATAGCCCCGTCAAATCCATTGATGCGATCAGTGTCGAGCGCAGCGGCGACGAGATCGTTCTGCATGTGGAGGCGATCAGCTTCCTGCACCGGCAGATACGCTCGATCACCGGTTCACTGGTGGAGGTGGGGCGGGGGCGCTGGAGCGTTGAGGACTTCCGCGCAGCGCTGGAGGCGGCAGACCGCACGGGCTGCGGACCCGTCGCGCCGCCGGACGGGCTCTATCTGGCGTTTGTGAACTATCCGCCAGAGGCGCTGGTCAGCCCGTAGACGATCAGCGCGTCGACAACGAGCGGTATGCAGGCGGCACCCGCCGCAAGGCCCCAGTGCAGGCCCAGAGCGCCTGCCGCCACACGCCAGTGTACGAAGAGGCGGATCACCTGGTAGAAGGCCAGAAGCAGGCCGAGCAACTCGGCATTGGCAAGGCCGGCTGCCGCCATCAGCCAGATGAAGGCCTGCACGTGCAGGAGTACGAAGACCGCCCAGTTGTGGACGACTATCCAGGCGGAGAACCCGGTCTTCAGCCCCAGCGCCTTCACCACGATGAAGGCGATGACCGGAAAGAGCAGCCAGATGCGGGCATACTGGCCAAAAGCCTCCAGCACGCTCACCTGCGCCGTATCGCCACCGGGAAGCCCTGCCAGGACATGATTGGCGGCGAGCATCAAAAGGATGAAAGCCGGCAGCGCGTAGAGCGCGGCGAGGAAGGACCGGGCGAACCCGTCCACGGAGACGTCGAAATGCTGACGCCAGTCCGGCTTGAACGCCAGCAGCGCAAAGATGCCGCGAAACCCGGACCGGATATCCCCGATCATGCTGCCCATCAGGCAAAAACCTCGAAGTAGCGTTGCAGGATATCGTGGTAAATTTCTGTTAACACTTCGATATCAGCGACAGGCGTCTGCTCGTCGATCTGATGCATGCTGGCGCCAACCAGGCCAAACTCGGCCACCGGCGCGTAATTCTTGATGAAGCGGGCATCGGACGTGCCCCCGCTGGTGCTCAGTTCCGGGGTATGGCCGGTGCGCGCCTCAATCGCCTCGGAAAGCAGCGCGGTGAAGGGGCCTTCGCGCGTGATGAAGGCATCACCGGTGACCGTGAGATCGGCTGAAATGCTTCCGCCAAAGCCTTGTCTTGCCTTTACAATTTCCTCATTGATCCAGGCTTTCAGCGCGTCGCCGTCCTGCTCGGTGTTAAAGCGGATGTTGAACTTCGCGCTCGCCTCGCCCGGAATGACATTATGGGCCGGATTGCCAATGTCGATAGTTGTAACTTCGAGGTTGGAGGGCTGGAAATGGGTATTGCCGTTATCCAGCGTCCGGGCCGTCAGGGCAGTGAGGAGGCGCAGCAGAGGCGGGACGGGATTGAGCGCGCGGTCAGGGTAGGCGACATGGCCTTGCCGGCCCTTTACCGTGATCACGCCGTTCAGCGAGCCTCGCCGGCCAATCTTCACCATATCGCCCAGCACATGACGGTTGGTGGGTTCGCCAACGAGGCAGTGAGTGAAACGTTCACCCTTTTCTTCAAGGGCTTGCAGCATTTTCTGCGTGCCGTTTATCGCCGGACCTTCCTCGTCGCCCGTAATCAGGAAGGCGATGGAGCCTTTGGGGCTGCCGCCTTCGAGATAGCGCGCCGTTGCGGCGGTGAAGGCGGCAATCGCGCCTTTCATGTCGACCGCTCCGCGCCCGATCAGGGCGTCGCCATGCACTTCGCCAGCGAAGGGGCCTGAGCTCCAGGCCGCTTCCTGTCCGGGTGGCACGACATCGGTGTGCCCGGCAAAGCAGAAAACGGGCTCGGCCGTGCCGAGGCGGGCATAGAGATTGTCCACCTCGCCAAAGGGCATGCGCGTGCAGGTAAAGCCCAGCGCTGTCAGGGCGGCCTGAAGCGTGTCCAGCGCACCTTCATCGCGCGGCGTGACAGACGGTGCGCGGATCAGCGCGCGCGCCAGTGGCAGGGGATCGGTCAGGGGGGAGGTCATCTCGCTCATGGCGATGACATAGGGCCAATCGCGCGGGCGCGCCAGACGGGCTTCATGACGCGGACATGCCCTCGCCGTCGATCAGCGGCAGGGTAATGGCAACATGGTGCCCGCCATTTTCGCCGGAGCCGATATCGGCCTCGCCGCCAAGCTGGCGGGCGAAAGCCTCGAACAGGGCGCCGCCAACGCCCTTGCGTCCGGGCTCGGCCGAAGCGGCTGCGCCCACTCCGTTATCGGAGACGCTTGCGCGGATGCGGCCATCTTCCAGCAGGGTGACGCGTACCTCCAGACGGCCTTCGGCGCGCCCTTCAAAGGCGTGCTTGTAGGCGTTCGTCATCGCTTCAGTGACGAAAAGGGCAAGCGGGATGCAGCGCTCCGCACCGATAT
>NZ_JBQLZR010000118.1:0-5810 GCF_052168375.1 Glycocaulis sp. | reverse complement strand
CGGGGGGTTGACCCATCGCGTAGCGCAATCAACGAGGACCATGATGAACCTGTCCCTGGCCGTACCGGTATTGCTGGTGGTTGTCGCAGGCGCGGCCGTTGCCATGCAGCCTGCGCTCAATGCCCAGCTCGCAGCCCTGCTGCAATCGCCCTTCCGGGCTGCCCTCATCAATTTCTCGGCAGGCGCATTCATCATGCTGGCTGTGGCCGGCACGATGGCCCTCCGGCAAGGCCTGCCTTCGCGTGAGACGATTGCGAGCGTGCCCGTCCACCTCTGGTTTGCGGGCGGTGCGCTGGGCGCACTCTTCGTCACCACCGCCGTCTGGGCGACGCCGAAGATCGGGGCTGGCGCGTTCTTCTCTACCCTTATTGCCGCCCAGCTGATCGCGGCACTGGTGATGGACCATTACGGCCTTCTGGGCCTCGATGTGCGGCCTGCCAATCTTGTCCGTATCTCCGGCGTCGCGTTGCTGATCGCGGGCGGGTTCATGGTGGTGCGCGGCTGAGCGGCTTGCCAGCAGACCCAAAAAGGGCGTATCACCCGCCCCCTTTCCAGGGACGTCCCGGTTCGATCCCGGCCCGTCCGGCGCGGAAAACGAGGTGCACATCATGAAAGCCCAGTCCCAGAGGCAATTGCGCGCAGGCGAACTTGTGCGTCGCGCGCTGGCCGACATCATTGCCGAAGGCGCGATCCATGATCCGGCTGTCGCGGGCCTGCCCGTCACGGTGACGGAAGCGCGCATGAGCCCGGATCTGCGCCACGCGACCGTGTTCGTGGCAGCCATGGGCCAGGCCGACCGGGTAAAGCTCGCACGCGCTCTCGATCACGCGTCGGGCTATCTCCAGCGCGAGCTCGCCCGCCGGATCGATCTGCGCTTTACCCCGAAACTGCGCTTCGAGGCCGATGACCGCTTTGACGAGGCGGCCCATGTCGATGACATTCTCGCCCGCCCGCACGTGAAGCGCGATCTGGACTGAACCGGGTATGGGGCGCAGGAAAAAGGGTAATCCGGTCGATGGCTGGGTCTTGCTGGACAAGCCCGCCGAGATGACCTCCACACAGGCCGTGTCCGCCGTGCGGCGCATCTTTGATGCACGCAAGGCCGGCCATGCCGGCACGCTTGATCCGCTGGCGACAGGGCTTCTGCCGGTTGCGCTGGGCGAAGCCACGAAGACAGTGCCTTTTGCCCAGGATGGCATGAAGACCTATCG
Source organism: Glycocaulis sp. (assembly GCF_052168375.1). Classification (NCBI taxonomy): domain Bacteria; kingdom Pseudomonadati; phylum Pseudomonadota; class Alphaproteobacteria; order Maricaulales; family Maricaulaceae; genus Glycocaulis; species Glycocaulis sp. The sequence continues at coordinate 4,599 of NZ_JBQLZR010000118.1, read as the reverse complement.
CTTCACCATTCGCTGGGGCATTTCCACCGATACGCTGGATGCCGAAGGCGAGGAAACCGGCTCCAGCGATGTGCGGCCCGCGCGCGACGCCATCCTGGCTGTGCTGCCCCGCTTTACCGGCGAGATTGACCAGGTCCCGCCTGCCTTCTCTGCCATCCGTGTCGACGGCGCGCGTGCCTATGACCTTGCCCGCGCAGGCGAGATGGTAGAGCTGGAAGCGCGCCGGGTGCGGATCGATGATCTGCGCCTGCTCGACACGCCGACCGCAGACCTTGCGGTTCTGGAAATGCATTGCGGCAAGGGCACATATGTACGCTCGCTGGTGCGTGACATTGCACAAGCGCTGGGCGCTGAAGGTCATGTCGCCGCCTTGCGCCGTGTGGCTGTCGGTCCGTTCGATATCGGGCAGGCCATCACGCTTGCCGATCTCGAAGCACTGAAACGCGAAGCCCGCGAGCATGAGGCGCTCGGACCCGTTCACGCTGCCGCCAGCGATCTTCCCGTCCTTGATGTGACACCCGATCAGGTGGCTTATCTGCGTCAGGGACGGGCCATCGTGGTGCCGCCCCGGCGTGCCGAGGCCCTGCGTGCCCTGCGCAGCGAACGGATGATTGGCGACCGGGACTGCTCGCGCTCGGTTCTGGCCATGAATGGCGATGAGGCGGTCGCCATTGGTGATCTGCAGGCCGGCAAGCTCTCGCCCTGGCGCGTTTTCGTTCCGGGCGAGGCCTGATCCTCGCGCTCTGGTGAACGCGAAAACCCTTTGCATGCCTTGCTATCGGCACACTTTGCGTCCATAAGCTGCGCGCACGACTGCCGACCTTGCTGGACGGTGCCCTGGCAAGGCCGGAATTGACCGGCACTGAGGAGATGACAGATGTCCATCACTGCAGAGCGCAAGTCTGCGCTCATCAAGGAATATGCCCGTGAGGCCAACGACACTGGTTCGCCGGAAGTCCAGGTGGCCGTGCTCTCCGAGCGCATCGCCAACCTCACCGAGCATTTCAAGACCCACAAGAAGGACAACCACTCGCGCCGGGGCCTGCTCAAGCTCGTCTCCCAGCGCCGCCGCCTTCTCGACTATCTGGCCCGGATTGACGAACCGCGTTACCGGGTCCTGATCGCAAAGCTGGGCCTGCGCCGCTAGGCCAGCTTCCCTTCGCGCCGGTCACCTTCAAGGGTGACCGGCGCTTCCTTATGGGCCGTGATGGTCATGGCCCTGTCCGTACGTACGAGAGAACATGTTCAATATTCAAACCGAGACGATCGAATGGGCTGGACGCCAGCTCACCATTGAAACCGGCCGCATGGCCCGCCAGGCAACCGGTTCGGTGCTGGTCACCTACGGCGAGACTTCCGTGCTCGCGACCGCCGTGGCGATGAAACAGGTCAAGGACGGGATCGACTTCTTCCCGCTGACCGTGAACTATCAGGAAAAATACTTTGCAGCCGGCAAGATCCCCGGCGGCTTCTTCAAGCGCGAAGGCCGTCCGACCGACAAGGAGACGCTGACCTCGCGTCTGATCGACCGGCCGATCCGCCCGCTCTTCCCCAAAGGTTTCAAGAACGACACCCAGGTCATGCTGACCGTGCTGTCGCACGACATGGAAAACGATCCCGATATCGTGGCCATGGTCGGCGCGTCGGCGGCTTTGGTGCTGTCGGGCCTGCCTTTCCTCGGCCCGATCGGCGCTGCGCGCGTGGGCTATGTGGATGGTGGCTATGTCATCAACCCGACCATCGCGGAAATGGCTGATTCCGAGCTTGATCTCGTTGTCGCCGGCACCTCTGACGCCGTGATGATGGTGGAATCGGAAGCCAAGGAACTGACCGAAGAGGTCATGCTGGGCGCTGTCATGGCGGGCCACGAAGCCTTCCAGCCCGTGATCGACATGATCATCCGCCTCGCGGAGAAGGCGGCGAAAGAGCCGTGGGACTTCGTTCCGGAAGACCATTCCGAGCTTGAAGCCAAGGTCCAGAAGCTCGTCGGCAAGGATATCGCCAAGGCCTACACCATCAAGGACAAGACCGAGCGCTACGCTGCGGTCGGTGCCGCGAAGGAAAAGGCGATTGCCGAACTCGCCCTGTCGGATGCCAATCCGGACGGTGTCGATCCGGTGGTGCTCAAAGGCGTGCTGAAAGACGTGGAAGCGTCTGTCGTGCGCGGCGGCATCATCAAGACCGGCAAGCGCATTGACGGCCGCAAGCTGGATGATGTGCGCGCCATCGTGTCGGAAGCGGGCGTCCTGCCGCGCACGCACGGCTCTGCGCTCTTCACCCGCGGTGAAACGCAGGCCCTCGTCGTGGCAACGCTGGGCACCGGCGAAGACGAGCAGATGATCGACGACCTTACGGGCATGTACAAGGAGCGCTTCATGCTCCACTACAACTTCCCGCCCTACTCGGTCGGCGAAACCTCGTTCCGCCTGGCTCCGGGCCGCCGCGAGATCGGTCACGGCAAGCTGGCATGGCGTGCCATGCGCGCTGTCCTGCCGGGCGCCGATACCTTCCCCTACACCATCCGCCTGGTCTCGGAGATCACCGAGTCCAACGGTTCGTCCTCGATGGCGACGGTGTGTGGTGCCTCGCTCGCCCTGATGGATGCCGGTGTGCCGATCACGCGTCCGGTTTCGGGCATCGCGATGGGCCTCATCAAGGACCCGGAAGGCGTTGCGGTCCTCTCCGACATTCTCGGTGACGAAGACCATCTCGGCGACATGGACTTCAAGGTGGCGGGCACCGAAAAGGGTGTCACCTCGCTGCAGATGGACATCAAGATCGCCGGCATCACCAAGGACATCATGGAAACCGCGCTCAGCCAGGCTCATGCCGGCCGCGCCCATATCCTTGCCGAGATGAACAAGGCGCTTACCGGTGCCCGCGGCGAACTGGCCGATACCGCGCCGCGCATCGAGCAGATGAAGATCCCGGTCGACAAGATCCGTGATGTCATCGGCACGGGCGGCAAGGTGATCCGCGAGATTGTCGAGAAGACCGGCGCCAAGGTGAATGTGGAAGATGACGGCACGATCAAGATCGCCTCGTCGGACGCCGCCTCCATCAAGGCTGCCCGTGACTGGATCCACTCCCTGACGGCCGAGCCGGAACAGGGCGCGATCTATCAGGGCAAGGTCGTGAAGGTCATGGATTTTGGTGCCTTCGTGAACTTCTTCGGTCAGCGCGACGGCCTCGTGCATGTCTCGCAACTGAAAGCCGAGCGCGTCAATCACCCCAACGATGTCGTCAAGGAAGGCGATTTGGTCTGGGTGAAGCTGATGGGCTTTGACGATCGCGGGAAGGTGAAACTTTCCATGAAGGTGGTGAACCAGGAAACGGGCGAGGAAATCGCCGCTGAAGCCGCCGCCGACTAGGCTGGCGTTTCAGACCTGACAGGAAGAACCCCGGGCGGAAACGTCCGGGGTTTTTTCATTCCGCTGGCGTTGCAGCCGGGGCAGGCGGCAGGCGGTTCGCCTTATCCGCGCTTTCGCCCCGCTTGAGGGGTTTCAGGCCGAGGACCAGTCCGGGCAGCGGGCCGCCTGCGCGCATGACGGCCCAGTGCAAGGCGATCGGCAGGAGGATGGCGATGGCCGTGCCGACAAGGGCTGCCGTATAGGGCTCTGGCGCGCCGGCAATCGCGTAGGCGCGGTGAAACACCTTGGCCACGATGAGATGGTAGAGATAGACGGTGAAGGAATAGCGTCCGATCCAGGCGAGCGCGCTCACCCGGGGCTTCAGCGCCAGCAGGGCGAGCCCGATTGTCAGGCCTGCTACCAGCGAAAACGGCGCCCGGCGCACATGTTCCAGATCAGGATCAAGCAAGGTCGCTGCGGTGAAGATCGCAAAGCTGATGGCGCCCGCGGCGGCGAGCGGCAGGACGAGGCGGTCCATGACACGCTGCGGCAGACGCGCCATGATAACGCCGCCAGCAAAGAAGGGCACAAGGTAAAGCGTCAGGTCCAGGGACAGGAAATCGACGCCGCGCGCGGCCGGTGACAGGAACAAGGCGGCGCCCGCTCCTGCCATGATCACTGCAGCAGCGAGAGGCCGTCTCGGCAGAGCCAGGTCCAGAAGCGAAATTGCGGCAAGGCACAAGATGACCGCGTGGATGAACCAGAACTGGGCATAGGGAAACAGGTAGATTTCCCACATCTGCGCCAGAGGCACGCTGAACGCGCCGCCTGTTGCCATGTTCATCACCCAGAAGAGGGTGGCGGCAAAGGCCATCGGAATGACCAGCCTGCGCGCCTTGCCGCCCATGAAGCTGGCAAGCCCGCCCCGGCTGACAGGGCGCAGGGCATAGACAAAGCCTGCCAGCACCGCAAAGAGCGGCATGCGAAGGTGGAAGGTCAGCGTGCCGAGGATTTCCAGCGGATGGTTCATCGGCACGCCCAAGCCGTGAGCCGGTTCCTCGCCGATCACGTGCAGGGCAACGAGCAGGACGCAGGCCAGCCCGCGCAGCGTGTCGATATCGTCCCGGCGTGTATCCATGGCAGATGTTTCCTTGCGGGACAGGTCCCGGCAAAAACTGGCAGTTCATGGCGCCACTGCACAGGCCGGGCCAGTGCAGATTGTCCGACGTTTCAAGCTGTTATTGGCGTG
>NZ_JBQLZR010000117.1:0-2500 GCF_052168375.1 Glycocaulis sp. | reverse complement strand
CGACAAGGCCTTGGGTGGGGATGAGGCCTGCAATCGCCGAGCCCGCCGCCGATCAGGCCGCCAGCCAGCAGCGCGCCGGCATCACCATCGGAAACCGCAGCGCCCAGAAGCGCGCCGACGAGCGCACCCGCAGCCACGCTGCCACCGCTCGGACGGCAGACCCCGTCCGTGTAGTAGAAGTTCGCGCGGCCATAGTTGGAGTGATAGCGCGGATTATACGTCCAGCCGGAATAGTTGATGTGGTGGTGGACGATACGGACAGGCGGGTTCCAGCGCACATTGCGACGACCGTACCGGTTCACATAATAGTGGTTGTGATAGACCGCAGGCGCGCGCACCGCATGGGAGCGGGAGTAGCGCACATTATAGTGCCGGTGACGATAGCTCGGCCGTGAATACTGCGGGCGATGCTGCTGCCACTGCGCCTGCTGGGCCGGACGATGTTGCGGACGGTTTTGCCACTGGCCCTGCGGGCGGTGCTGGGGCGCCTGAGCCTGACGGCGGTCGCGCCAGTCGGGCCGGCCTTGCTGTTGCGGTGCCTGAGCCTGGCGGCGGTCACGCCAGTCGGGGCGTCCTTCCCGGCGCTGTTGCGGGGCTTGTGCCTGGCGGCGGTCCTGCCAGTCAGGACGGCCTTGCGGACGTTGCTGTGGTGCCTGCGCCTGTTCCCGGCGGCCTTGCCATTGGCCGCGCCCGGAGGGCTGGCCACCGGATTGGGATGCTTCCCGGCGGCCTTGCCAGCCGCCTTCACGCCCGCCGCCCTGACCACGGCCACGGCCTTCATAGCCGCCGCCGCGCGGGCCACGGGCCTCACCGTCGCCACCGCCGCGTGATCCGCGGCCTTCACCGCCACCCCGGCGGCCCTCGCGCTCTTGCGCGTCGGTATCGAGATCAAGAGCGCCAGCGGCCTGCGCCATCGGTGCGAAGGGCAGTTCTGCCGGAGCGGCAAAAGCGGTCATCAGGGCAATGGCTGCTGCTGAAAGGGTCAATTTTCCGGTCGCCATAGGGCGTCCTCCTTGGGTTCAAGGGGCCAGGAACGGGCCAATTAACCAGACGGTAACAATGCCAAGCTGAGCCGAACATGAACACGGCCTTCAGGTTCGCCCGAAGCCGTCAGGGGTGCATGATGCTTGACGATACGGCCCGGTGAGGGGCAAACGCACCGCTATGAAGCGCCGTTCCCGTTCATCTTCCCAAGGCCGCCCGGTTGCCGAGAAGGCCCTGACGCTGACTGCCCGCGCCATTGGTGCGCGCGGCGATGCGCTGTGCACGGTTCCTGAAACCGGCGAGACGGTTTTCGTGCCCGGTCTACTGCCGGGCGAGGCCGCAGAAATCCTTGCGCGCGGCGAGCGTGGCCGGATAGCCCGCCGCCTCACCACATCGGATGAACGTGTCGAGCCGTTCTGTTCCGTCGCGGAAAAGTGCGGTGGCTGTTCCCTCCAGCACTGGCAGCACGATGCGTATCGCCGCTGGAAGCGGGCGCTGGTGGCTGACGCGCTCTCCCGCGAAGGCCTGAACGCGCCTTTGCTCGAGCTGGTCGATGCAGGCGGGCAGGGCCGCCGCCGCGTCGCCTTGCATGCGCGAAAGATGGGCACCCGCCTGCTCCTGGGCTTTACCGAACGCGCCGGGCAGGCCATCGCGGATACGAATGACTGCCCGGTTGCCGAAGCGCGCATCCGCAAGTCGTTCCCAGCCTTGCGCGAACTCGCCATGGCGGTGCTCAACGCCAGGCATGATACCGCCATTATCGCCGTGACGGCGACCGAGCCGGGCCTTGACGTACATGTCGACCGCAAGGGTGAAGTGACACTTGATGACCGGCTGACAGGCGGGGAACTGCTGGCCCGCGAGGGCTGGGCACGTCTGACCATCGGGCGCGAGCTGATTGCCGAAGGCACGCCTCCGATTGTCCATTTCGGCAAGGCGAAGGTCGCGCCCCCGCCTGGCGGCTTCCTGCAGGCGACCGACGCTGGCGAGGCGGTTCTGGCCGCCATCGTGATGGAGGCGCTGGATGCCGCCCTCAAGGTCGCGCCGAAGGAATCGCGTCATGTCATCGATCTGTATGCCGGTTCCGGTGCCTTCGCCCTGCGCATGGCGGAGCGGGCGCCGGTAAGGGCGGTGGAGGGGGAAGCCGCGCCTTTGGCCGCGCTCGACCATGCCGCCCGCCATACGCCGGGCCTGAAACCCGTATCGGTCCTGCGCCGAGACCTGGCCCGCGAGCCTTTGTCGATCCGGGAGCTTTCCGGCGCTGCGATGGTGGTGGTCGATCCGCCGCGCGCCGGCGCAAAGGAGCAGATGGAATTGCTGGCCGGGTCCGGCGTGCCGGTAATCGTCTCTATCAGCTGCAACCCGTCCACTTTCGCCCGCGACGCGGCCATTCTGGTGCGGGCGGGCTACACGATGGGGCCGGTCACGCCGGTCGACCAGTTCGTGCACACCGCGCATGTGGAATGCGCGTCCGTGTTTACGAAGGGGTGAACTCCCCCAACAGGGTCCCGGCCCT
>NZ_JBQLZR010000116.1:0-15528 GCF_052168375.1 Glycocaulis sp. | reverse complement strand
CCGACAGGGCGCGTCTCTGGATCGCGGCGGCGGCTGTCCTTGCAGGATGCCTCGCCGGGGTCGCGGCCATGTATCTCATCGGCGTCGTCGCCTTCGAGGCGGTAGGTGAGCCGGTGATCGAGGCTCTGGGTCTTGAGGCGCGCTATGAGGATTTTCTGGGCTATGCCGAGGAGAACGGCGTGATGGCCCTTCTCGTCATCAATGTGACGCCGATCCCGCTTTTCGTGGCCGCACTGGGCGCGGCGGTGTCCGGCCTGTCGCCGGTCACGGTCTTTGCCGTGATCGCGCTCACCCGCGCCGCGCGCTATTTCGGTATTGCGCTGCTCGTCTGGCTGTTCGGCAAGCAGGTGCTTGAATGGCTCAAAATTCTCGAGGACCGGCCGCGCCTGCGCCTGGCGGTATGGATCGCAGGCATTGCCGCTGCCATTGCGCTGCTGGTCTTGCCGGTTCTGCTGTAATGAAAAATGGTGCCGCTAGAGTGAATTGAACACTCGACCTCTCCCTTACCAAGGGAACGCTCTACCCCTGAGCTATAGCGGCCTTCGGTGCGTGGCGGGCGGTGAGCCTGCCTGTCCGGAGCGGGGCGTATAGCCCAAGTTTGCGGCCGCGCCAAGGGTAGGCTTGACGTCTGTTGCAGGCGGGTGCATTCGCTTGGACCATGAGCAAGAAACAAGACCGGGGTTCCCGCCCGCCTAAAGGCTCCGACTCGCGCGAGGCGCGTCTGGCCGAAGCCCTGAGGGCCAATCTGCGCCGCCGCAAGGCCGCTGCCCGGCCTTCGGGCTCAAAGGCCGGAACCGATACGCCGCCGGAGGGCTAGGACGCGGGCGTTTCGCCTCCTACATGCCGTTCTCGCACCGCCTTCGTGCTTCGTAGCAGTCAGGACGTTTTTTCATGGATCGAATCGTCATTCGCGGGAAACAGCCGCTTTCCGGCACCATTCCGGTTTCCGGTGCCAAGAATTCAGCTCTGAAGCTAATGGCGGCATCCTTGCTGACGGACGGCGAATTGCTGCTGGAAAACATGCCCCGCCTCGCGGACACGCGCTTCATGGCGCACCTCTTGACCCATCTGGGCGTCGAGACAGAGGAGCAGGCTGGCAGCCGGCTGAGCCTGAAGGCCACGAACCTTTCCGGAACGACCGCGCCCTATGATCTTGTGCGCAAGATGCGTGCGACCTTCAACGTGCTGGGCCCGCTTCTGGCGCGTGAAGGCAAGGCGAAGGTCTCGCTGCCTGGTGGATGCGCCATCGGCGCCCGCCCCGTGGACCTCCACCTGAAGGCCATGGAGGCGCTTGGTGCGAAGATCGTGCTGGAGGAAGGCTATGTGCTCGCCGAGGCGCCTGCGGGAGGCCTGAAAGGCGGGAAGGTGATCTTCCCCTTTGTCTCGGTCGGTGCAACCGAGCACGCCATGCTGGCAGCCGTCCTCGCCCGCGGCACGACCCAGCTGGAAAACTGCGCCCGCGAGCCGGAGATCGCCGACCTTGCCAACTGCCTGAACGCCATGGGCGCGAAAGTGTCCGGTGCCGGGACGGGAACCATCACCATTGAAGGAGTGGCAAGCCTGAACGGCGCCAACTGGCCTGTCGTCGCTGACCGGATCGAAGCGGGCACCTACGCCATGGCGGCTGCGGCTGCGGGCGGGGATGTCACGCTGACCGGGCTGGTACCGTCGCATAATCATGCGCTGTGGGCCGACATGCGTGAGGCCGGTATCACGGTCGAGGAGGGTGAGACCTCGGTACGGATTGTGCGCACGGGCGCCTTGAAACCCGTCGACATGCAGACCGCTCCCTATCCAGGATTCCCGACCGATCTGCAGGCCCAGTTCATGGCCCTCATGTGCCTTGCCGAAGGCGCGTCGGTCATCCGCGAGACGATCTTCGAGAACCGCTTCATGCACGCGCCGGAGCTGACACGTCTGGGCGCGCGCATTGATGTGCGCGGCAATGAGGCCGTCGTGCGCGGGCCCGCGCCCCTCAAAGGGGCACCGGTCATGGCAACGGACCTGCGCGCCTCTGTCTCGCTTGTCATTGCCGGGCTGGCAGCGGAAGGTGAGACCATCGTTTCACGGGTCTACCATCTGGACCGGGGCTTTGAACGGCTGGAAGAGAAGCTGTCGGCCTGCGGGGCAGACATTCGCCGGGAGAAGGAAGGGGCATGAGCAGCAAACCCTTGCGCCTTATCGGCGAGGATGCAGGCGATATTGCGCCCGTGTCAGCCGCGCTCCAGGACGCTATCGCGCGGATGGGCGACCTGACATTTGAAGCGCGTGCCCGCCGCTTCACGGCCGTTTTTTCGCGCTATCGCTGGGAAGCCTCCCGGGGGCAGGGCGAGCGTGTGCGCTCGGCGCTGCAAGTAGGGTCTGTGCTATCGGTGAAGGCCATGCGCCTGCGCAAGGGTGCGCCCGATGCTTTCGTTTCACTGCTCTCGCTTGCTTTCGAGCCGTCGGGCGAAGCGGAGAACCCGGCTGGCACGCTTGTGCTTACATTTGCCGGAGGCGGCGCGCTGCGCCTGGAGGTGGAGTGCGTCGATCTGGTGCTGGCCGATGTGTCGGCCCCGTGGAAAGCGTCTGCGCGGCCCGACCATGGGGCGGACGATGATGCCGGAGCGCCGGCATGAGCGAGCATGCCCCGACCGACCGGCTGATCGCCATCGAACTGGATGCAGCCAGCATCGGCAAGGCGGAAGAGAACGTGGAACACGAGCGCCGTGTCGCAATCGCCGACCTGCTGGAATCCAACAAATTCCGTCCCGCTGATGGTCCCGGCGGTCCCTACCGGCTGCGCCTGGCCATCGAGGAACAGCGTCTGGTGTTCGATGTCAGCACCGAGGACGGCACGCCGGTTCGCCTCTTTGTCTTCTCGCTGGGTCCGCTGCGCCGGATCCTGAAAGACTATTTCCTGATCTGTGAGAGTTATTACGAAGCGGTGCGCGATGCCTCGCTCGCCCAGATCGAGGCGGTCGACATGGGCCGGCGCGGTGTCCACAACGAAGGCTCCTCGCTTCTGCGTGAGCGCCTTGAGGGCAAGATCGATGTCGATTTCGATACCTCGCGCCGCCTGTTCACGCTGATCTGCGCGCTGCACCGGAGAACCGCGTGAGCACGCCGGCTGTCGTGTTTGTGTGCGGACGCAATTCGGTCCGCTCTCCAATGGCGGAAGCCTTGTGGCGGGCGCGATTTGGCACTGACGCCTCTGTGCGCTCCTGCGGGATCGAACCGGCAAGCGTTGCCGATGGCTTCATGATTGCCGTGATGCGCGAGGCGGGGGCCGATCTTTCCGATTTCGAGCCTTGCGGGCTGGACGGCATTGTTCCCGGGCCCGGCACGCGCATTATCTGCCTGGCGCCGGAAGCCGACAGCGCTGCATCCGAGCTCGCAGCGAGCCATGGTGCACGTGTTGAGCACTGGCATTTCGCCGATCCAGCCGAGATCGAGGGTGGGCGCGAGGCACGCCTTGATGCCTACCGCGCCATCCGCGACGCGCTTAAAGCCCGGATCAATCTCCAGACCGTATGAGGTGAATCTGCCGCAAGGCTCGACGTAAGGCGGTTATAGGGACTATATACCCCGCCACACGCCGCGCCGCCGGGCCGATTCCGTCATGGCGACGGATTTTTTGCCGGCTGGATGCCAGACAAGAGGAGCTGCATGGCGAAGGAAGAATTGCTGGAGTTTCCCGGTGAGGTCACCGAACTCCTGCCGAATGCCACCTTCCGGGTAAAACTGGAAAACGACCACGAGATCATCGCCCATACCGCCGGCAAGATGCGCAAGAACCGCATCCGCGTGCTGGCGGGTGACAAGGTGCTGGTCGAGATGACCCCTTACGACCTGACCAAGGGCCGTATCACCTACCGCTTCAAGTAGGGTGCGCGTAGCCTCATGCCCGCAGACATGCGCCTTGTTCTGGCGAGTGCCTCGCCGCGCAGGCGTGACCTGCTAGCGCAGATTGGGTTCCCGCCCGACGCCATCGCCCCGGCTGATATTGACGAAAGCGAGCAGGCCGGCGAATTGCCGCGCGATCTGGCAGTGCGTCTGACGCTGGCAAAGCTTGCTGCCGCGTCGGGCCATGAAGGCGCATACGTGCTGGCTAGCGACACGGTAGTCGGCGTTGGCCGCCGCATTCTTCCCAAGACCGAAACCGAGGCGCAGGCACGAGCCTGTCTCGCACTCCTCTCGGGGCGCAATCACCGGGTATTCACCGGCGTTGCCGTGCGCGCGCCCGACGGGCGGCAGGGCCACCGGCTCTCCATGACCCGCGTCGCGGTGAAGCGTCTCGGCGCGGACGAGATCGAGGAATACATCGCCAGCGGCGAATGGCAGGGCAAGGCCGGTGGCTACGCCATTCAGGGCCGGTTCGGCGCGCATATCCTTCAGATCACCGGCAGCTATACCGGCGTAATGGGGCTTCCCGTCTACGAAACCCGCCAGTTGCTGACGGGACTTGGCTACAGACCAGAGGTGACCGGGCGATGAGAATTGTCGTAGCCGATCATGTCGGGGAGACGCGCGCAGCCCTGTTTGAGGGCGACCGCGCGGTCGAGCTGCATCTGGAGCGCTGGAGCGAACGCCGTTCGCGCGCCATTCGCGGCGAGATTTATCGCGGGCGGGTGCGGCGCATCGAAGCCCAGCTTAATGGCGCCTTCGTCGATATCGGGCGCGGCCCTGACGGTTTCCTCTCCTTTGGTGCGGCTGGCCGCCCGGCAGGGTTTCATGAAGGCGCCGCCATTGGTGTGCAAGTGGCACGCGAGGCCTTTCAGGAAAAGGGACCAACACTTGCCCTCTATGAGGTCGAAGCCGGGGATGCACCTGAAGCGCTGCTTACGGCTCCGCCGCTCGCCGAGCGCCTGTCTGGCCAGTTCGATGCACCGATCGTGCACGCCTCGAAGGCGGGCATCGATCTTGATGCCGAGTTTGAGGCCGCACTGGAACCACGCGTGATGCTTCATGGTGGGGGTCAGATCATCATCGAACCGGTCACTGCCCTGACGGCGATCGACGTGGATGCGGCGGGACGCACAGGCGGCAAAGGCAATTTTGCTTTTGATCTCAACCGGACCGCGGCGCGCGAGGCGGCCCGCCAGATACGCCTTCGTGGCATTGGCGGCGTTGTGGCCATCGACTTCCTGCCGTTGAAGAAGAAGGGCGACCAGACAGCCCTGGAAGCGACGCTGAAGTCCGGCTTCAAGAATGACCCGGCGAAGGTGGATATCGCACCTTCCTCGCGCTTTGCCAATGTCGAACTTGCCCGTCAGCGCCTCGGCCGCGCCCTGCACGAACAGATGTGGGAGCGTTTCGGCGTCGAGAGCGTGGAAACGGCAGCTCTTGCCGCCTTGCGCGCGCTGGAGGCCGAGGGCCGCGCCAACCGGGCAAGCCCGCTGGTCCTGGACGCCGGCAGCGAGGTGCATGACTGGCTGGCACGTGACCCGGTCGGCTGGAACAAGGCCATGGCCTCACGTCTGGGCGCCCGCTTCTCGCTGAAAGCCTCGGCGTCCCTGCCTGCACGTGGCTTTTCTGCAGTGAGGGCGTAATGGGACACAAGGGCAAATGCCCGATGTGCGGCAAGCCGGCGATCGTGGAGTACCGGCCCTTCTGCTCACGGCGCTGCAGCGATCTCGATCTGCAAAAGTGGCTCTCCAATTCCTATGCAGTGCCGGGCGAACCGGTTTCGCCGGAAGCCCTGCCGCCGGAGGACGGGGAGTAGGCACACTCTTCGTTCCCGGCTGAGGCGCGGCCAAGCTCTTGCCGCCTTGATGCTTCCGGCCTAATGTCACCAATGGTGACATTAGGAGCAGTGATCATGTCCATGTTCGAAGCCATCAAGACCCACCTTCAGGGAAGCGTGCCTTACGCGGCTTACACGGGGGTCGAGATTGTCGAGGTCGGTGCGGGAAACGCACAGGCGCGTCTTCCCCGCCGCGCAGAGGTGGAAAACCACATCCAGACCATGCATGCAGGCGCCATTTTCACGTTGGGTGAAGCCGCTTCCGGCGCCGCCATGGCGGGCTTGCTGTCGGAGCATATCTTCGCGATCCGCCCCGTGGCGGCCAGTGCGACCATCGACTATCTCAAGACTGGCAAGAGCGACCTCGTTGCCGACGCCCGCACGAATGTGTCTGTCAGCGATGCCGAACGCGCTTTGCTGGCCGATGGCAAGGTCGAATTTGCGGTGAATGTCGACATCACCGACGCGGACGGCAATGCTATCGCAAGAATGATGGTCAACTGGCATGTGAGGAAGACAGGCTGAACCCGTCAGTGAAAAGTCCGCGCCGGAGCTATCATCACGGCGAGGTGCAAAAGCAGGCTGTGAACGCTGCGATCAGCGTGTTGGATGCGGGCGGCGCAGACAGCATCACCATGCGCGAAATCGCGGCCCGCATCGGAACCGATCACCGTGCCCTCTACCGGCATTTTGAGGACCGGGACGGAGTGCTTCGGGCTGTGGCAGCGCGTTGCCTGGAAGATCTTCTCAAGGCCATGGAGACAGGCGGTGCCGGTCCGTCAGCGCTGCACGCGGATTTCGCGGTCTTTATCGGGTTTGCTCTGGAGTATCCGCACCGGCATCATCTGATGCTTACCCGATCACGCGCGCAGATCGATGCGGACCCTGAACTGGGACGGGCCATGCAATTGCTGCTGTCCAGGCTGATGCAATCGGCGCGCTCTGCGCTTGATGTCAGCGGAACCAGCCGTGACGCAGATGCAAAGGAACTCGCCTTCAGCGGGCTCGCCGCCGCCTATGGCCTGTTGACACTCGCCCAGACGTCCACGCTTGCGCCGCGTAGCCCGGACGCCCTGCGCGCCTTCCTGACACAGCAGGTCTTTGGTGTGCTTGACGGACAGATCCTGCGGCTGCAAGCGCCGGAACGGGCGGAAGCCTAAGCCGCTCCTGAGACCAGCACGTTAGAGCGTCACAGCCGCGCCCTTCCCGCCCGCGCCCTGCCACGCTAAACACCCGCCAGACATCCAGACGGAGGAAAGCGCCATGGCCGAAACTCGCAAATGTCAGGTTCTCGTCGTGGGCGGTGGTCCGGGCGGCTATCCGGCGGCCATCAGGGCCGGCCAGCTCGGGCTCGATACGGTCATTGTCGACAAGCACGGGCTTGGCGGCACCTGCCTCAATCGCGGCTGCATTCCCTCCAAGGCCTTTATTCACGCCGCCTCCAAGTATGAGGAAATGGCCGGGCATGTCGGCGATGGTGCGCTTGGCATATCGCTCAAAAGCGCGCCGGAGCTGGATATGGCGGGCGTCACCGCCTGGAAGGACACAATTGTCGGCAAGCTGACCAAGGGCGTCGGCCAGCTTCTCAAGGGCGCCAAGGTGGAAGCGATTTCCGGCTGGGCAACATTCTCTGACGCCAAGACCTGCACGGTCGAGATGGAAGATGGAAAGACCCTCACCATCGAGGCGGAGAATGTGATCCTGGCAACCGGTTCAAAAGAGACCGAACTGCCCTTCATGCCGTTTGGCGGTCCGGTCATCGGATCGACAGGGGCGCTGGAACTGACCGAACTGCCGGAAAAGCTGGTTGTGGTCGGCGCGGGTTATATCGGTCTGGAGCTCGGCATCGCGTTTGCCAAGATGGGCTCGAAGGTCAGCTTCGTCGAAGCCTCCGGCGGCATCCTGCCGCTTTATGATGGCGAGATCACCCGACCCATCACCCAATGGCTCAAGCGCCACGGAATCGACGTGCATCTCAATGCCCGCGCCAAGGGCGTGGAGGAAAAGGACGGCAAGACCCATCTCGTCTTCGAGGATGAATCCGGCAAGCCGCACCAGCTCGAAGCCGACCGGATCCTGGTGGCCGTCGGGCGCAAGCCGGTCACCGAAGGCTGGGGCCTTGAGAATATGGGCCTCGATATGGACGGGCCGTTTGTGAAGATCGATGACCAGTGCCGCACGCCCATGCGCGGTGTCTATGCGATTGGTGATCTGGTGGGCGAACCCTTGCTGGCCCACAAGGCAACTGCCCAGGGCGAGCTCGTGGCCGAAGTGATTGCCGGGCATCGCCGCCGGTTCGATCCGAACGCCATCGCAGCGGTGTGCTTCACCGAGCCGGAAGTTGTGGGTGTCGGTCTTACCCCCGATCAGGCGAAGCAAAAGGGCGAGAGCGTCATTACTGGCAAGTTTCCGCTGGCTGCTTCCGGGCGTGCGCTGTCAATGGAGGGCGGCGCCGATGGCGGATTTGTGCGTGTCACCGCGCGCGAAAGCGACCATGTGGTGCTGGGCATCCATGCCGTCGGCAAGCATGTCAGTGAGCTCTCGGGCGAGTTTGCGCTGGCCGTCGAAATGGGCGCGCGTCTAGAGGATATCGCGGGCACGATCCACGTGCACCCGACCCTGACGGAAGGCTTTGCCGAAAGCGCCCTTGCCGCTCTCGGCCATCCCATTCACATCCCGGCCTAGGGCGTATTCCATCATTCCGCGCGATATCGGAATGCTCTCCGGGGGTCCCGGGCTTGAACCGGGACCCATCTTTCCCGTCGGCCAAATTTTCCATGGATCCCGGCTCGAGGGCCGGGACCCCGGTACGTCCAATATGGCCTGGTCAGGCCGCTTTGCGGCAGGCAGCGCCAATCTTTCCCTAGAACCGTGCGCCCACCCGCACATAGGCCACCCGCCCGCGCGGATCATGGGCCTTGGTGTCATAGCCGAGCGGTGTCGGCACGAAGGGCGGGGCCTCATCGGTGATGTTGAGCGCGCCGGCGGTGAGCGTCACCGCTGTGCCTGCCATGGCGAGGGTGTAGCGGGCCTGAAGGTCGAGAACCGTCCAGCTGTCCACATTGCTGCCTGCCCCCTCATCATTGCGGTATCCCGCAATATGGCGCACGCCGGCGCGGGCGCCGAAGCCTCCGGACGTCCAGTCGAGCCAGGCACTGGCGCGCCAGTCCGGCACGGACCGGGCAAAGTTTGTGAAATTGCGGCTGCCGAGCGCATCGATTTCCCGGTTCAGGACCGGGTCGACGATCGAGAACTCGCCGATCCAGCTTATGTCTGTGCCCCAGCTGACCGTGCCTGCACCAAGCTCCAGCGGGTCGCTGCGTAGGGCGAGGTCAAGCCCTGAAGCCTCCACGCGCGGCGCATTCACGAAGGCGGCCCGCACCAGCACGACATCGCCGGCCGGTGACAGCTCGATGCGCGGATCGTCAAACTGGCCATTGTCGGCAAGGTCAGCCGCGATGATCGCATTGGCCGCCTCGCGTACGATCAGGTCTTCATAACGGACCTGCCAGACATCCATGGTCGCGTTCAGCCCGGCAAAACGTGCAGAGATGCCCGCCGAGACCGTATCGGCGCGTTCAGGATCAAGGTCGGGATTGCCGACCGTGCGCACTGGGCGGAACAGTGCCTGCGTGCCGATGGTCAGCGACTGCAAGGTCGTGGTGGCCGAGACTTCCTGATGTAGCGAGGGCGCGCGATAGGAGCGCGACCAGGAGGCACGCAAGGTCACGGCGTCGTTTACATCAAAGGCCGCCGCGATACGCGGATCGGTGGAGGAGAAATCGCCCTGGCGTTCATGGCGCGCGGCCAGTTGCAGCCGCAAGTTTTCCGTTACCGGCACAATGGCGTCGGCAAAGAGCGCTGCCGCATCGCGATCGCCTGAATAATCCGGCCCGCCGACGATGAAGAGGAAGTTGTCGGCGTTGAAATCATCGCCGTGGTTCACTGCATAGGTTTCCCGGCGCAGATGCGCCCCGAACGCCGCGGAGACAGGCCCTGCCGGCAGGGTGACCAGCGCATCGGTGGCAAAGGTGAACTCGCCTGTCACCAGATCGGCGTGCGAGGTGCGGATGTTTTCGCCAATGATGTAGTCGATGACTGCCGGGTCATTATAGCGGGGATCTGACGGGTCGGTGACGAGGCCGCCAGACCCGAACGGGTTGAAGTAGGAACAGCCCTGACCGGCATCACCCGGCGCCACGCCTTGCCCGGGCGCCCGAACCGGGCAGTTCGCTCCGCCAAATCCCAGGATCGCGGCATTGAAATTGTCGGCCAGCGTATCGGTGATCGTGGCGCGCAATGTGTTTCGCGACCAGGTGATGTCACCGCTGAAGAGCCAGCCACGACCGCCTGCCTCGAAATCATGTTCCAGCCCTGCCTCGATACGCCAGGTACGGTGTTCGAAGCTGCGCCGGGCCGCACCGGCACGTTCACCCAGCGGCCGGCCAAGCCAGACGACGTCGCGGCCGAACGGGTTTGCCGGATGGTTCTGCGAGATGGTGGGGAAGCGCAAATTGGCCAGCGAGGGCGAATTGCCACGCTCGACGTCCTGCGCCGTGCCGGCAAAGCGAAGCGCAAGGCGTGTATCGCCGAAATCACCGGTCAGGGCGGCAAAGCCGGACAGGCGTTCCTCATCGGTAAGCACGGAGAAGAACTGGCCGAAATCGAGCCCGCACGAGCCGATCTGGCCAAAGGGTGTTTGCGCGCCGGTGGCGAGCGGGCGTCCGCCTGCCGCGACGCAATCAGGATCGAGGATCGGGGCCGGGCCGCCGTTGGCGTTGGTCACTTCAAATCCGCCGCCGGGGGCGAGGATGTAGAACGAGCCCGGCTGGCCGAGCGATGACAGGCCTGTACCTGGCGCGAAGGGGGTTTCAAACCCCTCCAGCCCTTTGCGGTCGAACCACTCCACCGCGCCCGTGAGATGCCAGTTGCCAAACCCGTGCCCGGCGATGGCGCCGAGTGTGTATCCGGCGCCGGAGCCGGAAAACTCGGTGGGGCCACGCCATTCGGCAAACGTCTCAAGGCCGTCATAGCGGTCACGCGTGATGACGTTGATGACGCCTGCGACAGCGTCTGCGCCATAGACCGGGGAGGCGCCATCGCGAAGTATCTCCACGCGCTCCACCGCGAGCGAGGGGACCAGCGCATTGAAATCGACAAAGCTCGACCCGTCATCGGCGGCGACGCTGGCAACCGTCTGGCGCTGGCCGTTTACCAGCACCAGCGTGGCGCCAAGGCCGAGGCCGCGCAAATTCACGCTCGACGTGCCTGAAGTGTCGTTCTGCGTACCAGGGTCCTCATTGAACTCGGAGCCCGTCACAAAGGTCTGGAAGACTAGCGCCTCGCCCACGCGCGAAAAGCCCGCCGCATCTATTGCCTCGCGGGTGATCTGGCTGACCGGACGGTCCGCCTCCAGCGCGCCTGGCGCGCGGCCACCGGTGACCACAATCGTCTCGCGGGTTGCCGGTGTTTCCTGCGCAAGCGCGGTTCCTGCAAATGCGCACAGCGCCGTGGTGGCCAGCAAGGGGCGGACAAGCATCTTCATGGGAGGAGCCTCTTCAAGGCGGAACGGGTCGGGGAGAGCCGGTTAACAGGGCAGGGACGTGCGGGCAAGCGGTGACGCGCGTTTACATAGTATGACGCGTTCATGTGCAAAGGGTGCGCGCCAGATGCGCCAACCCCCATGGACAGGGGCAAAAACCGGTCCTATAAACCGCGCTCTCCGGTTCCGGAGTGTGCCCAGGTAGCTCAGTTGGTAGAGCAGCGGATTGAAAATCCGCGTGTCGCTGGTTCGATTCCGGCCCTGGGCACCACACAAACCCTTGTAAAACTGAAGCTTTTCGACAGACCTTGCTCTAGGTGGCTAGGCTCTATGCTTGCTGCACGATGCGGCACGGGCACAAGCAATTACAACGGGTTACGGATGCCCCCGGCAGCTCCATGCTGCACGGCTAGCGTGATGTGGAGCTCTATCGAACCTCAAACTGATGACCGTCTTGCTGCCAAGAAACGCGTTGATCCAAGGCCGCTAACTACTGGTCGTTTTTAGATTGCACACATACAGAGATTGTGCCACGGTCATGGTACGCGCGATGTTGGAGGCCCGGCTATGATTATGGTGACCGTTCACCCCATCGTTTTGGCAGTTTCAATTGCTGTCTCTTCTCAGTCGGGAAGCTCTACGACTGAGACTTATGTGTATGACGCTCGCGGGCAGCTGGTTGAAGTTCAGCGCTCAGGCGGCGCTCCAAATGGTATCCTGACCGAATATGAGTATGACGCTGCTTACAATCGCGTTCGTAAAAAGGTGACCGGAGCCTGAGGAAGTGAGCTATTCGTGCTGAGCTCGTCGACCTGCGCTTAAAGCCACAACTATAAATCGAATTTTCTAATTGAATAGCCGGAGATTGTTGCAATGAATAGCACACAGACGGGGTCTTCGGAGCTTCAATCGAACAGGACTGCCCCAGCTGGCCGACACGAGCGCCGGTGGGTGTCATGGCTTGCTGCAGCCGTGGCTATGTTCCTATCCGTGGCTCTCGCTCATCCGGTAATTGCCCAAACCTACGAACCGCCACCGGTCTTCACAGCTATTGATGATCGCGGCGTCGACCTGATCAACGGCAGCTTTGTTCCGTCAACACCGCAGATTTCAATCGGGCAGCCAGGCAGCGGCGGTTTGAGCTACTCCGTGGCGCTTTATGGACCCGGTTGGTATGAATGGCGCCAGAGTGTGGTCGGGATCGTATTTGCCATCGGCACCACGCGGACAGTCAGCATTGGCAGTACTTCGGAGAGCTTTACGCAATCCGGTTCAGTGTTTGTATCAGACCAGGGCACCGGGTCGACCCTGACGTTTGCTGGCGGCATTTATACCTACACTTCGCGTGACGGCACGGTGATGACCTTCGCGCAGGACCTTGCCACAATGCAGCCGCCAGAGAACCAGGGCCCCGCCTACGGCTTTGGAGAGGCTGACGGGTATCTTACCCGTATCACCTATCCGCATGGCGAAGACGTGCGGTATCATTATAATGCGATGCCGGCATCACGGGTGGTATGGGAAGGTGGCATACCGGTTCTGGTAGACGATGGTTATCTTGTCCGTCTGGCAGGGATATCCAATAACTTTGGTTACCAGCTTTACTTCGAATATGCGCTTCAGGCGGTTTTCGCGCCGCCCTATGATGGCTGGAACCAGGTCGTTCAGGTTACGGCATTCAACAGCACGGTAGATTACTGCCTGCCGCCTGTGCCGACCGTCCCTTATAACCCGTTTCCGATTACCTGCAGCTTCACACAGGACTGGCCAAGCCTGAGCTTTGGGCATGCTGGAAGCATTGTCACTGTCACGGATAATCTGAGCCAGACATCGAGGTTCACGTTTTCGGCGGGCCGGGTCACCGGCGTGCGGGCCCCCGGGTCAATGTCAGATGACGTGACCTATGCCTATGGCAGCTCTGGCACGTCTGCTGGCCGGATAACGTCGGTGACGTTCGGTGGGACGCAAGTCTGGTCCTATGGTTACACTGAAGGTGGCGGTAACCGCACCACGACAGTGACAAGTCCGCTCAGCGCCACCGAGAGCCTTGTTTCGGACCTCTCGACCGGCCTGCCTGTATCAAGCACGAACGGTGTCAGCCAAACAACGAGTCTCCTTCACGATGCTTATGGCCGGGTGACGCGAGTGACCTACCCGGAAGGAAATCAGGTCCGCTACACCTACGATGGGCGCGGCAATGTCACCGAGGTGCGCCGTGTGGCCAAGCCGTCTACCGGACTGGCTGATCTGGTGACGAGTGCCGGTTATCCTGCGACCTGCACTAATGTGGTCACCTGCAATCAGGCGTCCTGGACAGAGGATGCGGGCGGAAACCGGACCGATTACACCTACGATTCGACCCATGGGGGCGTGTTGACCGTAACATCACCTGCTCCGTCGGGATCGGGTGACCGTCCCCAAACGCGCTACAGCTATTCCTCGCTCTACGCCTGGTACAATCAGGGCAGTGGAATTGCACAGGCGCCGAGCCCTGTCTGGCGCCTCACCCAGGTCTCAGCCTGTGCGAGTGGAACTTCGCCTTCTTGCGTCGGCACGGCCAACGAAACGCGCACCACTATCGGATACGGTTCTGCCAGTGTTGCCAATAACCGGTTGCCCGTCTCCACAACTGTGGCTGCTGGCAATGGCACGCCCACATCCACCATCAGCCGGGCCTATGACATTTTTGGCAATGTGACCTGGAGTGAGCCGGCGGTTGGAGGGGCGTCCGCACGCAGCTATTACTTTTACGACGCGCTGCGCCGCCCTGCCGGTGTGATTGGACCTGACCCTGACGGTGGCGGAGCGTTGCTGCGCCAGGCAGCACGGATCGGCTATACTGTAGCGGGCCAGGAATCTTACGTGGAACGCGGTACCGCGACCGGCACCAGCGTGTCCGACCTTGCGTCGATGACAGTTATCGAGCGTCAGGAGACCGAGTATGACGCGCTGTACCGGCCTGTCGCTGCACGGCTGAAGTCCGGAGCGACGATACTGGCATTGCAGCAGGTGAGCTATGATGCGTCCGGCCGGTTGCTGTGTTCAGCGGTGCGCATGAATCCGGGTGTGTTCGGATCGCCGCCCTCGGACGCGTGTACGCTCGGTACAACGGGGACACAAGGGCCCGACCGGATCACCCACAACACCCGCAATGGTGCCGGGCAGATCACCGAAATTCGCAATGGCTACGGCACGGCAGAAGTGGGTGTTGATGCGCGCTATGCCTACACGGCAAATGGCCATGTGGACTATGTGCGCGACGGGGCGGACAACCGCACGACCTATGTGCGTGACGGTCACGACCGGCTCTACCAGATACAGTATCCCGTCACGACAACCGGCAGCAATGCCAGCAATAGCGCCGACCGGGACCAGTTCACCTATGACGCAGCAGGCCGCCTGGCCACTCATCGCCTCCGGTCGGGCGACGACATCACCTACGCTTACGACAATCTGAACCGGATCACGGCGCGTAACGCGCCTTCGCCCCAGCCGGACATAACCTACACCTATGATCTTCTGGGCCGCGTGCTTCAGGCGAGCCAGACTGGCGGTCACACCCTCACCTACACGTATGACGCTCTCGGTCGGAACCTCACCGCCGTCACCCCTCAAGGCACGGTGAGCTATCAGTACGATGCTTCGGGCCGGCGCACCCGCATGGACTGGCCGGACGGGCTGTATGTGACGTATGATTATGCCATGACGGGTGCATTGACGCATATCCGCGAGAACGGGGCTGGTTCCGGCATCGGGGTGCTAGCGGCCTACGCTTATGACAATCTCGGCCGGGTGACGTCTCTCACGCGCGGCAATGGTGTGGTGACGGGGTTTGACTATGATGCGGCGGGCCGGCTTGACGAGCTGACGCAGGACCTCAGCGGGACAGATGACGATCAGGCGCTCACCTTCACCTATAATGCTGCCGGCCAGATCGCATCGCGCACCATGGCCAACGACATTTACGCCTTTGCTGGTCACACCAACCAGGATGTGACGATCACGGTGGATGGTCTGAACCGCTTCCTCTCCGGCGGGGGTGTCACGTACTCATACGACAATCGCGGGAACATGACCACTGATGGCGTGCGGTCCTATGCCTATGATTTCGACAACCGCCTGACGAGCGTTACTGGAGGGGGCGGCGGAGACGTCTCGCTCAGCTACGATCCGGCAGGGCGTCTCTATCAGACGGCGCAAGTGTCGGGCGCGACGACGCGCTTCCTCTATGATGGCGCGAACCTGATCGGCGAGTATGACG
>NZ_JBQLZR010000115.1:0-3091 GCF_052168375.1 Glycocaulis sp. | reverse complement strand
TGCAGTTCGTGGTGTACTTCGAGTGGGATCGCTCGAACCTCACCGATCAGGCCCGTCAAGTGATCAACAACGCTGTGAACAACGCCCGCAACTGCGGCGTCGGCAGCGTCCAGATCGCCGGCCACACGGACACCTCGGGTTCGAACGTCTACAACCAGGGCCTCTCTGAGCGCCGCGCCCGCGCGGTCCGTGACGAGATCGTCCGTCTGGGCGTCCCGGCTGATGCGATTTCGCTGAACGCCTTCGGCGAAACCCAGCTGGCCGTTCAAACGCGTGACGGTGTGCGCGAGCCGCTCAACCGCCGTGCGGAAGTGATGATGGACCTGCGCTAGTCGCTACGTCCGCATCTGAATTGCCTTGAGAACGGCCCGGTGCACCCGCACCGGGCCGTTTTTCTTTGGCGGAACCGATGCCCTGGCGCGCTGCGCCGCAGCGTATTCTCCTTGCTGCGCTGGCTTGCATCCCGGCTCGCGGGTTGACCCGCCCCGCGCCGCAGCGCAAGACAGGGCCCATGAGACATGACAGGTCTGGGCCGCAGGTGCGCCGGTCTCGCCGGAGCCTGCAACCGGCCTGTCATGACACCCCGAGATTTTGAAAAGGCCATCCCATGAGCAAGCCGGAAACCCCGTATCGCAAACGCGCCCTTGGCAATCGTCCCTTGCGGCCGGAAACCCTCATGATGAGCTATGGCTTCGATGCAAAGCTCTCTGAGGGCGCGATCAAGCCGCCCATCTTCCAGACCTCGACCTTCGTATTTTCGAGCGCCGAAGAGGGGGCGGCCTTCTTCCGGGTGATGGGCGGGCGTGCCGTTGACGGCGATCCGGCGGCCCCCGGCCTGATGTATTCGCGCTTCAACAATCCCAATGTCGAAGTGCTCGAAGACCGGCTGACGCTTTTCGACGGCGCAGAAGAGGCGTGTGTCTTTTCATCGGGCATGGGCGCGATCTCGACCGTGCTGCTGGCCTTCGCCAGGACCGGTGACGTCGTCCTGCAGTCAACCCCGCTCTATGGCGGCACCGAGACGCTGATCCGTAACATCATGCCCAATTACGGTATCGGGATGGAGGATTTCGTCGCGGGCGCGCCCGAGGCTGAAATCCGCGCAAGCGTGGATGCAGCCATGAAGCGGGGCCGGATCGCGATGATCTACACCGAGACCCCGACGAATCCGACGAACGAGATCGTCGATCTGGCGCTGATGAAAACGCTGGCTGACGAGATTGGTGAGCGTCAGGGGCATCGTCCGGTCGTCGTGGTGGACAATACCGTCCTCGGTCCGATCGGCCAGTCGCCGCTCGAACATGGCGCAGACCTCGTCGTCTATTCGCTCACCAAATATATTGGCGGCCATTCAGACCTGATCGGCGGCGCCGCCATGGGCTCCAGCGCGGTAATGGGGCCGGTGCGCAAGCTGCGCTCGGCCATCGGCACCAATCTGGACCCCAATACGTGCTGGATGCTGGCCCGCTCGCTGGAAACGGTCAGCCTGCGCATGCAGGCAGCCTTTGATGGCGCGGCCAAGGTTGCCGCTTTCCTGAAAGACCACCCCAAGGTGGAGAAGGTGCGCTATCTCGGCTTCCTGGAGCCGGGCTCGCGTGACCATACCGTCCATCATCGCCAGTCCGGCGAGTATTACGGCTCCACCTTCGCCTTCGACGTGAAGGACGGTCAGGAGGGCGCTTTCCGTATGCTGAACGCGCTGAAGGTGATCAAACTCGCGGTCAGCCTCGGCGGCACCGAGACGCTGATCTGCCATCCGGGATCAACGACGCATTCGGGCGTCGATCCGGCTTTGCGCGAGCGTCTGAAATTTGCGCCGGGCATGGTGCGTGTCTCGATCGGCATCGAACACCCTGATGACCTGATTGCCGATTTCGAGCAGGCGCTCTCCCACGTCTGAGTCTGACGCGAACCCAGCCACCAGGCCCGTTTCATGTCCGCAATCACTTTGTCAGCCGAAGAGAAGGCCGTACTCGACTGGGTCGACACCCAGGGCGACGGCATGATTGCGGATGTGCGCCGCTGGTCGGAGATCAATTCCGGCAGCCGCAATGCGGACGGGCTGGAGGCCATGCGCGGCGAGCTTGAAACGGCGTTTTCGAGGCTTGAGGCGCGCATGGAGGCGGTTTCGCTGCCACCATCCGAAACGGTGACGCCAGCGGGCGAGATCGTGCCGGTCGAGTACACGCCCGCTCTGAAGGTGTCGGCGCGCCCCGATGCGCCGTTGCGCATTGTCCTGACCGGTCACTCAGATACCGTGTTTGCGGTTGATCACCCTTTCCAGTCGTGCACGCAGCAGGACGAGGATACGCTGAACGGCCCCGGTGTGGCAGACATGAAGGGCGGTTTGCTGGTCATGCTTCATGGCCTTCTGGCGCTGGAGCGCAGCCCGTGGGCCAGCCAGATCGGCTATGACGTGCTTGTCAGCCCGGACGAGGAAATCGGTTCGCTCGGCTCCGGCCCCGTCCTCGCCGAGCTGGGTGCCAAGGCCCATGTCGGGATGACCTATGAGCCGGCGCTGGCGGATGGGTCGCTGGCCGGTGCGCGCAAAGGCTCGGGCAATTTCTCGCTAAGGGTGAAGGGGCGCGCCGCCCATGCAGGGCGCGAGCATCACCTTGGACGCAACGCGATCGTTGCCGGCGCTGCCTTTGCAAAGGCCATTGATGCGCTGAACGGCCAACGCGAGGCTGTGACCGTGAACGTATCGCGCATTGATGGTGGCGGTGCTCCCAATGTTGTGCCGGACATGGCGGTCGTCCGCTTCAATGTGCGTGTTGGCGACGAGGAGGATGCCCGCTGGGTGCTTGACGCCCTTCAGCGCGCTGTCGGCGACATCAACACCCGTGACGGTATCGCGGCGGATCTGCATGGCGGGTTTACCCGCCCGCCCAAGCCCATGACGCCCGCAAACCTGCGGATGTTCGAATGGACGCGCGAGGCGGGCCGGGCCATCGGCCTCGACCTTGTCTGGAATGCAACAGGCGGCGTGTGCGAGGGCAATAATCTGTGGGCGTCGGGCTGTCCCAATGTCGACACGCTGGGCGTGGGCGGCGCGGACATTCACTCCAGCCGCGAGAGCGCGAAGATTTCC
>NZ_JBQLZR010000114.1:0-8167 GCF_052168375.1 Glycocaulis sp. | reverse complement strand
ACCGTGCAGGCCTCGCCCGCGACCGTGTCCTGACCCACAACCTCGCCAAAACGCTCATCAGCGACAGGCATCGGTATGTCGTCGCCGACAGGAAGCCGGATCGCCACGCGATTGCCGCCCATGTCGGCAAGGATCGTCACACGGCGTTCCACCGGATTGACCAGCACGATGGCGAGCTGGCCCTGAAACTGCCCGTCCATGCGGAAATCACCGCTGCGATGACGCATTTCGACATTCTGGGCTTCACCGTCACCGGACGGGTCCTGAATGCGCACATTCATCTCGTAATCGGATTGCGGCAGGCGCAATTCCTGCGCACTGGCAGAAAAACCGGCACAGGCCAGCGCAGCGGCGCCGGCGGCTATCATCACGCGTTTCATGGGGCTTCCTTTGCAAATTCGCCTGAAGTTCGCAGCCCATTATGGCCACGCCAAGGCAACACCCCCGGCCCTGCGCATTGGCGGGGCCGGGGCTTTGCATTCCTAGTCGTTATGCACCGCCAGAAGCGGAATGCGCGCGGCGCGCAAGGCCGGGACGAACCCGCCAAGGAAGCCGACGATCAGGGCAAGGATCACGCCCTGCACCGCCGCATCAGGCGTCACCGCGAAGGCGAACACCACCTGGGTAAAGCCCGAGCCGAGGGTCGAGGCGCTGACCCCGTCAAAGAGCAGGAAGGTCGCAACTGCGCCCACCAGCCCCCCGGCAAAGGCGAGAACCAGCGCCTCGGTCATGGCCGCGATGAAAGCGGGAAATCCGCCAAACCCGATCGCCCGGAGCGTGGCGAGCTCCCGCGTGCGGGCATCCACCGAGGCGTACATGGCATTCCAGGCGCCTGCCAGCGCACCGATGGCCATCGCGAAAGCCAGAGGCCAGCCGAGGAACATGATGAGGTTCGTCGTGCCGCCGGCAGAGCGGGCGAAATAGGCCCGCTCGGAGAGGACTTCGAGATTGAGGCGCGGCTCGTTCTCCACGTATTCGCGAAGCTGTTCGACCGCGTCCGGCGAGGTCAGGCGGGCACGGACCGTCTGCACGCTGGAGCCCCGGTCGTATAGATTCTGGATGACGCCCAGATCGGCCCAGATTTCGGAATCGAAGACCGAACCGCCGGTCGAGAACACACCCACAACCGTCCATTCATTATTGCCCAGCCGGATGGTCTGGCCGAGTTCGAACCCGTCAAACTCGCGCAGCACGCTTTCACCGACCACCAGCTCTGCCGTGCCCGGCTCGAACATGCGGCCATCCACAAGGTTGAACTGCGGCCGCAGGCCCGGACCGGAAAGGCCAAGCCCGCGCAGCGCCAGATTGGCGCGGGTCTGGCTGGTCCGCTTGATGCCATCCACGACCACGAAGAGCTCCGATGAAAGCAGCGGCTCCCCGTTCTCGTCGGCGGCAATACCGGGCGCGACTTCGAGAAGACGCACCTCGGTGCGGTCAACGACAGAGTTCATCTCTGCCATCGCCCCGCCGCGCAGAAGCACGGCCACATCGTCGGAGCCCGCCCCGTCGACCGTGGCCCGGAAGCCGCTGGCCATCGCCATGAAGCCGAGCAGCACACCGACCACCAGGGCGATGGAGAGCACGGTTGCCAGCGACATCCCCCAGCGCTGGGGGATGGAGCGCAGATTGAGAAGCGTTACGGCTGTTGTCTGTTTGAGCATGGAAGTCTCTCCTAGATCTTGCCGAGCGCTTCGGAGATGCGCACCTGCATGGCGTTATAGGCCGGGACCACACCCGTCACGATGCCGAGCGCGGCCATAAGGGCGAGCGCGACGAGGACATTGGTGGTCGACAGGCCAAACGTGGGAAGGAAGCCTTCCAGCGCACTCGATGCCGCCCCGGATGCCAGTGCCGCGAGGCCCAACCCGATCAGTCCGCCGAGGAAGCTGAGGAGCAGCGACTCCCACAGCACCATGCGGAAGATGCGCGGCGCGGTGAAGCCAAGCGTCTTCAGGACTGCAATCTCGCGCGTACGTTCATTGACCGCCATCACCATGGTCGTGCCGACGATCATCAGGATTGTCGCGAACGCCGCCCCGATCACCCAGGTCAGGATGAGGCCGATATTGCCGAACTGCTCCATGAACGCCTCGTTGAAGGCGGCCTCGGTCGTCGTCGAGGTTTCTGCCGACGAGTTGGCAAAGAGGGCGTCAATCTCCTGGCTGACCTGATCGTTCAGCGCCGGATCGGTCGTGTTGATGGTGATCCAGTGGAAGCTGTCGCGGCCGAAGGCGAGGCTCTCGTTGAAATACTCGTAGTGGAGCATGAGGTAGTTGGTCGGATAGGTGCCTTCGGTGTCATCAAACACGCCGCAAATATCCAGCTCCCAGGTCTGCGAGCCGTCGGTGTTCTGCCAGATGTTGGAATTGAGCGGAATCCGGTCCCCGGTCGACCAGCCATACTGGTTGGCCAGAGCCCGCCCGATCAGCGCGCAGGTACGCCCTTCCAGAAAAGCCGCACGCTCCTCGGGCGGCAGCACGATCTCGTTGGGATAGGCCTCCAGATAGCTTGCCGGATCGACGGCAAAGCTCTGCACGAAATTCTGCGGCTCCTGGAAATACCCGCCGAACCAGCTGGCAGGCGCCGCGTTGCGCACGCCTTCCACCTGCTGGATGCGGCCCCAGTAGGCATAAGGCAGGGCGACGGTGAAATTGATGCGGTTGACGGTGACGAGGCGTTCCTGCGCTGCCGTTCCGGTGCCGGATGTGAACGCGTTCTGCAACGCGCCCAGCACCCCGAAGATCAGGAAGGCGACAAGGATGGACACCATCAGGAGCACCGCCCGCAAACGTTTGCGGAACAGGTTCTTGCGGATCAGGGTTGCGTCATTCATCAGGCTTTCCCCCTCTCCTCGAAGCGGCCCTTGTTCAGGTGCAGCTCGCGAGCGGCATAGCTGGCCGCCTCCGGGTCGTGCGTGACCATGATGATGGTCTTGCCCAGCTCCTTGTTGAGCAGCTGAAGCGTCTGCAGGATTTCGTCTGCCGTGGTCCGGTCAAGGTCACCGGTCGGCTCGTCCGCCAGCAGGACTTTCGGGTCCGCCACGATGGCGCGGGCAATCGCGACGCGCTGCTGCTGACCGCCCGAAAGCTGGCCCGGACGGTGACCGGCGCGGTCCACCATGCCGACAATATCGAGCGCGGTCTTCACCCGTTCCTTGCGGGCCTTGCCAGACAGATTGGTCAGAAGAAGCGGCAGCTCCACGTTCTGCGCGGCGCTCAAGGTCGGCATCAGATTGTAGAACTGGAAGATGAAGCCGGCATTCTTCGCGCGCCATTTGGCAAGCTTGCCCTGGCTGAGATTGTCGATGCGCTGGCCTTCGAAGAAGACCTGCCCGGCGCTTGGCTTGTCGATGCCGCCCAGAAGGTTCAGAAGTGTGGTCTTGCCCGAACCGGACGGCCCCATGATGGCGATGAAATCGCCCTGGTGGATCGACATGTCCAGCTCGTCGAAAATGGCGACGGTTTCCTTGCCCCGCGTGTAGCGCTTGGACAAGCCCTTGAGTTCGTAGAGTGCGGAAGTCTCTGTCATGATGTTTGGTGTCCTTGCGATTCAACCCTGTCGGGATCGGGGCTTTCCTATTCGATGAAGGTGACGCGTGCGGCCATGTCCGGCAGGACACGTTCGTCACGCTCGTTCAGGGCCACACGCACCTGGATGGTGGCGCGGCTGCGGTCGGCGGTCGGAATGATGGCTTCGACGCGGGCGGGGATTCGCCAGTCCGGATAGGCATCCAGAACCGCCTCGACCCGCTGGCCGGGGCTGACGCGCTGGATCTGCCCCTCGTTCACATCGACCTCGATCTCGAGTGAGGCCATGTCCACAAGCGTAGCCACGCCGGTCCGGGTAAAGCCGCCACCGGCAGAGCCCGGAAACAGGATCTCGCCCACTTGCGCATTCTTGGCGATCACGACCCCGGCAAAGGGGGCACGCACGATATGGCGGGCGATCAGGTCTTCCTGACTTGTCCTGCGCACCCGTGCACTGTCGAGATCGGCGCGGGCGGCGCGCAACTGGGCTTCAAGGCTCGATTGCTGGGCCTGGGCAGCCGTCAGGGCCGCTTCAGAGGCAATCTCGCGTTCAAACAGGCTGGAGGCACGCCCTGTAACGGTGCGCGCCTCGCGGGCCTGAAACTCCAGCGAACGCACACGGGCCTCTGCCGCAGCGATCTGCGCATCAATCAGATCAAGGTCGAGCCGCGCGCGGGTATCATCAAGGCGGGCCAGAACTTCGCCCGCCTCTACCTCGGCGCCCTCTTCCACCAGCACCTCGGCGATGCGCCCGGTAATCTCGGCAGAAACGGTGGCCTGACGGCGCGCGGTGACATAGCCGGACGCTACGAGACCAGCCGCACGCGGCACGCGCGAGGCGGCGGGAGCCGGTGTTTCGCTGGAAGCCGGTACAGGCTGCGAAGCCGGTGCCTCCACGGTACTGGCAGCCTGCTGCGTCTGCGCCGGAGCAGCCTCATCGCCCTGCATCAGGAACCAGACGGCCCCTGCTGCGATCAGGGCGGTCACCAGAACCGCGCCAACAAGCACCAGCGGCGACACACCGCCGCTGCCCCCCTGGACCTCGTCCCGGTCAATGCTCAGCGAACGCAATTTGTCGCGCCGGTCGTCATTCATTCTGTCAGCCCCCTGGATGGCGCACGATGCGCCTGTTCGTCCCTAGCGGTAGGCCTTACCCACCTTTGTGTAAAGCACCCTTTACGATACAATTTTGTAATGTTGGCGGGCTTACGTCTCATATAAACCACTTTGTATTGCAAAGTTGATGACGTCAAGCCAATACTACCCAAGCCTCGTGGCATTATGATTTCAGCCCTGGCGGTCAGACGATGGCAGGTCGTTTATCGCCGGTTTTACGCCTGCTTCGGTCGCGGCCTGTGCCCCGGACGGGTCATTTGCGGGACCGCGAAAGGGCTGCGTCAGCATCCGGTCCAGCCAGAGCTCGCGCGGCTCGCGAAACTGGCCGATGCCGATCATCATCGCCTCATGGCCCGCCTCCGGCTGTGCGCGATAAGTGCCAAACAACCGGTCCCATAACGACAGGTTGAACCCGAAATTGCTGTCAGTCTCGTGACGCGCAATCGAATGATGCACCCGGTGCATGTCCGGCGTCACGATGACGCGCCGCACCGCCCGGTCGACGGGTTCGGAAAGGCGGACATTCGAATGATTGAACATGGAGGTGGCATTCAGCAGCACCTCGAATACCAGCACTGCCAGCGCCGGCGCGCCAAGCGCCAGCACGGCGGCAAGTTTCAGGATCATGGAAAGCACGATCTCGCCGGGGTGAAAGCGCAATCCCGTCGTCACGTCAAACTCCGGATCGGCATGATGGACCCGGTGCAGGCGCCAAAGCACCGGCACTTTGTGGAACATCACATGCTGGCCATAGATCACCAGATCGAGCACCAGCACCGATAACGGCAGCGACATCCAGAGCGGTGCAGCGACGACATTGAAAAGCCCCCACCCCTGATCCTGCGCCCACAGGGCGAGCGCTACCGCCAGAAGCGGAAAAGCGAGACGCAGCAGCGCAGTATCGACAACCACCAGCGCCAGATTATTGCTCCAGCGGATAAGCCTGGGCACCGCACGGCGACGGCGCGGCGCCAATAGCTCCCACACCATCAGCACGGCCAGGACAGCGACAAACACCATCAGACGGATGGCAGGTTCGGCGGCAAGGACGGCATCGGTCATGGCGGGCTTCAAGGGGTCTGGCAACAGGGCTGTCCGCCCTCCATCGCAGGCTACCGCCTTTCGAGCGCCCTGACATCCTGCGCGACGCACGCTGCCGCCACTCCCGGGCCTGATCATGCAAGCGTCATGGCCAGTTAATGCAGCTGTAAGGCGTTTGTCAGGCGAAAGGCTCGCTTTTCACAAAGATTTCCCCCATATGGGCACGAAAGACTGTCATAAAAGTGTCACGAAAGGATCCGACATGCGCTTTTCCCGCCCGCGTGCCCTGCCCCTCGCCCTGGTGCTGGTGCCGGTTTTTGCCGTCGCTGCAAACGCCCAGAGTCTGACGGGTTCGGTCAGCGGTGCAGGGATTGAACGGGGCGAACGCGAGATCGAGGCCCGTTTCGGCATGAGCGATGACGGCGCTGCCGGTTCGCGCGTGCACGTCCAGTACGGTTTTACCGACTGGTACCGCGCCCGCATCGTCGTCTCGGCGACCGACCGGATTGGCGAAGGCTGGCGCTATGGCGGGACTACGCTCGACAACCATTTTCAGTGGGCTGCGGAAGCCGATGACAATTCCGGCTTCAATGGCGGGTTGCGTCTTTCCTACACGGCAGAAGACGGGGCAACGGATTCGGCCGGGATCCGGTTCATCGTGACCGACCGCTTTACACCGGGTTGGGAATGGCGGATCAATCTCGATGCGGAAATGCCGGTCGATGGCCAGTTCAATGATGATGCGGAGCTTGAAGTGCGGGCAAACCTGACGCGCGCGCTCGACATGAATGTTGCTGGCACTCGCTCATGGCGGGCCGGGATCGAGCTCTTCAGCGAGATGGGGACGCCAGAGACCGTCCTGGAAGACCGTTTTAGCGCCCATCAGGCAGGCGGCGTGCTCCAGATAGGCTTCGAGAATGATATATCGCTAGCCCTGCGCGCCCGCGCCGGGCTTTCGCGCGGCGCCGACGATGCGATGTTCCAGATCGCCATAGGCCGGGAATTCTGACTTCATGGCGCCTGGCAGGGATAAGGGCCGGCCAAGACGTAAAAGGCGGGTAAACTGGCACCGCCGGTGCAAACCGGCCTGATAACCGGCCCTGACGATTTTGCTCTGAGTAAAATGGCGCGCCTAAGCGGGCCAATTTCGAACCTGCAAGGTTCGCAAGGGCGACCGCCCGTCCGCAGCGCAAGCGAGGACCGACCGAACGGATGTGAGGGAGAACAGAAAATAATGGCGCGCCCGAAGAGATTCGAACTCCTGACCCCCAGATTCGTAGTCTGGTGCTCTATCCAGCTGAGCTACGGGCGCGCTGTCCTGACCAGTAGGGCGAAGCCCCTTCGTCAAGGCGCGCGAAACTAGCCGCGAGGTGCGGGCTTGGCAAGCGCCCGCCGTGAAAAAGGCAGCCGCCTTTA
Source organism: Glycocaulis sp. (assembly GCF_052168375.1). Taxonomy (NCBI): domain Bacteria; kingdom Pseudomonadati; phylum Pseudomonadota; class Alphaproteobacteria; order Maricaulales; family Maricaulaceae; genus Glycocaulis; species Glycocaulis sp. Next base: position 1,067 of record NZ_JBQLZR010000114.1, on the reverse strand, counting down.
GCACATGCCTGCAAGGGCACGCTCAGGCCTGTGCGCGGCGCGGCGCAGGATGGGCCTCTTCCTCGAAAAACAGCGCCTGTGAGATGGCCGCCTTCACCGCATTTGGCAGGAAGGGCTTGGTGATCAGGAAGGCCGGTTCTGGCCGCTCACCGGTCAGCAGGCGTTCTGGAAACGCGGTGATGAAGATCACCGGCACCGGCAGGTCGGCCAGAATGTCGTTCGCCGCATCGATACCGGACGAGTTGTCGGCCAGCTGGATGTCGGCCAGCACAAGGCCCGGACGATGATGCGCGGCAGCCTCGATCGCTTCGCTGCGCGTCGTCGCAATGGCGCAGACCTCGTGTCCGAGATCCCCCACAATTGCCTCGATATCAGCAGCAATGATCGGCTCGTCCTCAATGATGAGAACGCGCGTCTTCAGGGCAAGTTCGATATCGCCGTGCGCGCGGGCCACCAGGGCCTCGATATCGGCCTGCGGCACGGCCAGCACCTGACCGGCCTCTTCCGAAGTGAAGCCTTCCATCGCGGTCAGCAGCAAGGCCTGACGCGCACGGGCCTCGAGGCGTTGCAGGCGCGAATCCGGTCCGCGTGCGGGTGAGCCCCCTACCCGGTCCATGTCCGGTGCGGAATCGTGAAACGCCCGGAACAGGGCAATGCGCGCCGGCAGTTCGGCGTTCAGCGTCACCTTGCCTTCAAGGGCTTTCTCCAGCGCCCGCTGGACAAGCAGATCACCGCGCTCCTGCTCGCCCGCAAGGGCACGCGCATAGCGGCGCAGGTACGGCAAGTGGGCAAAAACATCGTCGATATTCATGGTTCCCGTCCTTCAGGCACACTAGCGGCGAAGGCTGTCGCCGACGCCTGTCTGTGTTGACCGGTTACGCGCCAGGCCGCGCAGCGGTTCCCGATGCCGGACAGCGTGCCCGTCTGAACAGCGAGGGGAACCGCATGATTTCGTGATGCGTTTGGTCTGCTGAACGCCGGCCAGTCAGGGCGGCCTCCAGTCAAGCATGAACGGTATCGACCCATGTCCCAGAATGCCAAGGACGATATGCCAGAGCCGCCGGGCG
>NZ_JBQLZR010000113.1:0-11379 GCF_052168375.1 Glycocaulis sp. | reverse complement strand
GAAGCGCCCTTCTACACTCTCACACGCTTCGAGCGGTCCTCGACATGAAGCAGGAGGCAGGCTTCACCCTTGTCGAGGTCATGGTGGCCTTGGGCATTTTCGCGATTGTCGGCGTGATGAGCACCGGGCTTCTGGTGTCGACGCTGGATGCGCGCAGCCGTCAGGACGAGGCCGCCCGCCAGCTTGCCCAGTTGCAGCAGGTCCGCGCCGTGTGGCGCGAGGATGTCGCCCACATGATCATCCGTCCGCACCGCACTGCCGATGGCGGCTATGACGGCGCGGCGCTGACCGGGCCGCAGGCCGGGTTTGGCAGGACAGGGGCACTGGCCAGCTTCACCCGGCGCGGGCGGGCCAACCCGTCTGGCGCAGCTGACCGGTCGGGCCTTATCCGGGTGGAGTGGCGCGTGGAAGACGGCGTTCTCGTGCGTGAGGTCTGGACGGTCGTTGACCCGGCGCCGGGCTCGCAGCCTCACCGCATGGTGCTGGCGGAAAGCCTGAATGATGTGCAGATCCGGTTCCGCTATGGCCGCAACTGGCTCGAAGCCCTGCCGCAGCCGGGACGCGGCGAAAGCGCCCCCATGCCTTCAGCGCTCGAACTTGCCTACACCGATGCGCGTGGTCTCAGCATCGAGCATGTCGCGCTGACCAGCCTCGGATCGGGAGGGGCATCCTGATGCGCGACCAGACGCCAGATCACGAGCGCGGCGCTGCGCTGATCACGGCCCTGATGGTTGTCGCCTTCATGGCGGCCGTCAGCGTTTCGCTTGTCGAGATGATGCGCCATCAGATCGAGCGCACACGGGTGGTAGAGGACCGGTTGCAGGCATCGGCCTATCTCGATGGCGCCGTTGCCTATGGCGAAGTTCTGCTCGCCCGGTTTGCCGGTGGCGCGGACGAGGACTTCACTCCGGAAGGCCCTTGGGACGGCGTGCCGCGCGTCTTTCCAATCGAGAACGGGCAGATCATTGCCAGCATACGCGATAGCAATAACTGCCTGAATATCAACGCGCTGCATTCTGGCGATATGGCTGCTGACGAGCGTGCTGCCGCGCGTTTGCGCTCTCTCCTGCAGGCTGTCGGGCTGCCGCCCGGAGAGACGGAAACGCTGATCGCGGCGGCCACGGACTGGATCGACCCCGACCGGACGGCACGTCCCGGAGGGGCGGAGGATGACACCTATCTGGCGCGGGCAGAGCCGCACCGGGCGGCCAATCAGCCCTTTACCGAGCTTGGCGAAATGCGCCTCCTGCCGGGTGTCACCCGCGCTTTGTTCGAAACGCTGGCGCCCTATCTGTGCGCCCTTCCGACGAGTGTGCAGGCGCCGCTCAACGTCAATACGCTGCGCGCCGATCAGGCCGTTCTCATCACCGCCCTTTCCGAAGGCAGTGTCAGCCTGCAGGCCGCCGGTCAGGCGCTCTTCCGGCGTCCGAGCACGGGCTATTCCAGCCTTGAGGCGTTCTGGGCCGATCCGGTCATGGCCGTGATGCCGCCAGAGGAACGGCCGTTGAGCCTGACGGCGCTGCGCTCGGAATGGTTTGAACTCAATCTGGCTGTGGAGCTTGGCGAGATGCGTCTGATGCGGGTCCAGACCGTGCGTATGGATACATCCGGCGCGTTTACGCGCCTGCCGCCCGTACAGGGAGCCGTGCTGTGAGTGCAAGGCTGGTCATACATTTGCCAGAGGCGGCAGTGGATGTTTTCGCCTGGGCGTTGATGTCCGCTGCCGGTGAAGTGCTGGCCGAAGGCGAGGGCTCGCAGGGCCCGGATCTGCCCGCCAGTGCCGACATCAGCGCGACCATTGCCCTGATCCCCGCCCATCTGGCGCAGATGCGCACGCTCTCGATCCCGGCCCGTTCCGAGAAGGCCGCCCGCGAAGCCGCGCCGTTTGCAATCGAGGAATATCTGGCAGCTTCGCCGGACACTCAGCGTATTGTCTGTTCCGAGCCGCTAGGCGACGGCCAGCGCCGGGTGATGGCCGTCGAGGCCGGGCTTGCCGACCACTGGCAGGTGCTACTGGAGCGGTGCGCTACCCGGCCGGTCTTCGCGGTCAGCGACGCCATGCTGCTTGAGCCAGATACCGGCGAGCTGGCAGTTGCCTTCTACCGGGGCCGGGCTGTCTGGCGCTATCGCGACCTAGAAGAGGATGTGTCCGGCGGCTGTCCGGACAGTATCAGCGAGCTTGTTCTTCCGGCGCTCGCTGCCGCGCACAACCCGCAAAGGGTCAATCTCTCGGGGGCAGGCGCGGAAGCCTTGCAGGCTTTCGCCGATTATCCTGTCCGTGAGTGGGAAACTGCCGATTTCAACTTCCTCGCTTCCCAGGTGTCACTCGCCGGTCTGAAGGCGCAACCGGCGCTCTTTGGCACCGGGCTGATGGCGGTGATGGACTGGCAGGGCGTGCTGGGGCGCTGGCGGCTGGCTGCGGGCCTTGCCCTGACAGCGGGCGCGCTGGCGCTGGCGTCAGTGGCGAGCGAGGCCGTCTGGCTGTCGACCATGGCGCAACGGCTGGAGACGCAAAGCCGGGAAGCCTTCACAGCCGCCTTTCCGGATATTCGCCGGGTTGTGAACCCGCGCGTGCAGCTGGCGCAGAGACTGCGTGAGGTGGAAGCTGTCGATGGTGGCAGCGATCAGTTCCTGAGCCTCTCGGCCGCACTGGCCGGGGTGCTGGAAAATGCGCCGTCTGTCGAAATCCTCGCCGTTCGCTTCGAGGCCGGCAGCGCCGCGCTTTCCGTCTCTGCCCGCTATGGCGGCTTTTCCGATTTCGAGGCCCTTCGCGCTGCGGGTGAGGCGGCGGGGCTGGTGATAGAGGATGCCGGTGCCCGACAGGGCGCGGACGGCGTCAATGCAGACTTCGTGGTGAGGTGGGGCGCATGAACGCGGTTCTGACCTACTGGCAACGTAAGAGCGCGCAGGAGCAGACCATCCTGCTTGTGGCGGCGCTGGCAGCCGTCGTGATGCTGGGCTGGCTCCTTGTTGCCTCGCCGCTGCTCTCCTGGCGTGATGATGCGCGCAGCGCCTACCGGCAAAGTGCGGCCAGCCATGACGAGATCATGGCCGGTATTGCCCGCTATCAGGCTGTGCAGGGCAATGGCGCCACGTCCCGAACCGAAGAGGAAAGCGTCCGCAGCGTGGTCGCCGGGGCGGCAAGCCGCTCCGGACTGGTCCTGTCACGCGTCCTGCCGGATGAAGCTGGCCGGCTCAATGTCTGGATCGACAGCGCCGATGCGCCGGTCCTTATCGGCTGGCTGGAAACCCTGTCGCGCGATCATGGCGTGATCGTTGTGCGGGCGAGCATGGAACGTGCAGAGGGCAGCCAGGTGCGCGCCCAGATCCTGCTGGCACGGGGGGGCGAATGAACCGCATCATCCTGCCTGGCTGTCTTGCCCTTATTGTCTTTCTTGTTGCGGCTTTCGCCCTCACTCCGGCCGGGCTGCTTCACCGCTACGCGCTGCAGCCGCATGGCATCACGGCTGAGCGGGTGACCGGAACAGTAATGGACGGGCGCTGGCAGGGTGTGCACTGGCAGGGGCGGCGGCTCGGCTCTGGCGCGGCAGGTCTTGCCCCGCTCTCCCTGCTGACCGGCCAGCCTCGCCTGCGCTTCAGCCTGGCGGGCGAGGGGGTCGATCTTGCCGGCGACTTCCAGCTTTCCGGTCAGACGGTAAGGCTCACCATAGGTGAGGGGCGGATCGTGCCGGGGCGCTTCATCGCCGCCAGCGGCGAGAGCGCGGCGCTTTTGAATACCCCTGTGCGGCTGCGCGATATTGATGGCGTGTTCGACAGCACTGGCTGCGTCAGTCTTTCAGGCGCGCTTTCCGGTGATCCGCTGGGTGCCCTTGGCGCCCGCGCCGGTCTGGAACTGCCGGTTCTGTCAGGCGAGCTTGCCTGCGCCGGGCAGGCGGCAGGCTTTGGTTTTGCGGGAAGCAATTCGCAGCTCACGCTCGACGGCCATGTCCGCCTCGATGGTTTCAGGGCGGGCTGGCGGATCGAAGTGCAGACGGAAGATGACGCCCTCGCGCCAGCCCTTTCGGGCCTGGGCTTTTCGCGTTCCGGTGATGTCTGGTCAGCCGAAGGCCAAAGCGGACTGCGCCCCTAGAGCAGCGGCTTGCCGTCCAAGAGGTTTGCCAGAGCATCGGGGTCCTGCACGTCGATCTTCTCGTACGGGCCGAGCAGTTTCAGGCGGCTCTCCGGCTTGCCCGTCCCGCTGCGGTAATTTGTCAGCAGCACCACATGGCCTTCGAATCCGGACTGCTCGACCAGGGTCACGGTTTCCTCAAAGCTCTGATGGGGCGGCAGGCGCCGGTCGAGGAAGACCACCGAGAAATCCCCTCCGTTTCCGGCCTCGAGAAAGTCCTCGGCGCTCTTGAAGCGGGTAAACTCCCACGGCTCGGCGATACTGTCGGCAATGCCGGCCAGAATGGTGAGTTCGAGAGGATCGTCGTCTAGCAGGGCTGCACGTTTCATGAGGTCTCAGGCCGTCTTTCTGTCGCGGCGGGTCCATACACCGATGCTGGCGGTGAGGGCATCAAGGTCAAGCGGCTTGGTGAAGCTTTCCTGAACATCGAGCTGGCGGATGCGGCTACGCGTTTCCAGCGTGACATCTGCCGAGAGGGTAAACACCGGCGTATTGCGATTGGGCGTGTCGCCTGCGCGCAAGATCCTGACCGCCTCTTCGCCGCCAAGCTCGGGCATGTGCAGATCCATCAGCACCAGCGAGAAAGGCCGGCTGGAAAGGATCTCCAGCGCTTCGCGTCCCGTGCGTGCATGTATCGTCCGGTAACCCGCATTGCGGATGGCGTGGTCGAGCACGGCGAGATTGGTCTCGTTGTCTTCCACAATGAGGATGAGGCCATGCTCGCCCGCGCTGGCCTGCGAAGGCGGGGCGGAGGGCTGGCTATCAACCAGATTTGCTGCGGCGGGCAATGGCCAGGTGAAGTGGAAGACCGATCCCTTGCCTTTTTCCGATTCCACACCGATCTCGCCGCCCGCCAGCTCGACGAGTTCCTTGCTGATCGCGAGGCCTAGCCCGGTACCTTCGTGCCGCCGTGTCGCGGAGCTATCGGCCTGGGTAAAGCGCGAGAAGATCATGGCTTCTTCTCCGTCCTCAAGGCCGGGGCCGGTATCTGCCACTTCAAAGCGGATGCAGCCGTCGCCTGCGGGCAGGACGTTCAGGTGCACATGACCGGCTTCGGTAAACTTCACCGCATTGCCCAGAAGGTTGATCAGCACCTGTTTGAGGCGCCTCACATCGCCATGACAAATAGCGGGAAGTGACGGGTCCACGGCCAGGCGAAGGTCAAGCTGTTTGGCAATCGCGGTGCTGGCAACCACGCTGACCGCGCTCTGAGCGGCCCTGTGAAGGTCGAAATCCTCGCGGTCGAAGGCTATTTCGCCAGCTTCGATGCGGGAAATGTCGAGAATGTTCTCGATCAGGGAAAGAAGCGCCTGCCCGGACTGGCGCAGCGTCTCGACGTAGAAGCGCTGTCTTTCATTCAGCTCGGTATTGGCGAGCAGCCTCGCCATGCCGAGGACGCCGTTCAGCGGCGTGCGTATCTCGTGGCTGGTATTGGCGAGGAAGCGCGATTTTGCCTCGTTTGCACGCTCGGCGGCATCGCGGCTCTCAGCGATGAGGCGCTCGTATTCCTTGACGTCACTGATGTCCTGGAAGGTGCCGCTGATGACGCGGGTACGCCCGTCGCGGCGGCGGTCGGCGATCCGGCCCGTCGCGAGTGTCCACATATAGCTGCCATCGGCCGTGCGGTGGCGGATTCGCTCGCGATAGACCTCTGCCTTGCCGGAAATGCAGTCATAGATGGCCTTCACCACCCGCTCGCGGTCTTCGGGGTGGATGTAGTCGCGATATTCGTCTCCCGTCATCTCCGAGGAATGGTGCTTGACGCGCATCAGCTTGAAGCACTCTTCGGAGAAATAGACCCGGTCTTCGTCGGGGCGGTAGGACCAGACGCCCATCTTGGCGGCCTCGGTCGCCGTGCGCAGGCGCTCCTCGCTCATGCGCAATGCATCCTGCGATGCCGTCAGAGCGGTGACGTCGCTGATCACGCAGACCACGCCTTCAATGCCGCCGGGGCCTGTATCCGGTGCCGCATTGATCGACAGGACACGCCGGCCGGCGCCGGGCAATTCTATGGCGTGGACCACGCCGCGCACCGGATTGCCCGTCTGCATTACCTGGACGAAGGGCAGTTCCTCCGGCGGGAAGGGCGTGCCGTCAACATGGGTGATGTTCCACGCCTCGCCATCATAGGCCATGCCCGAAAGGGCTTCGAGCGGCAGGCCAAGTACGCTTTCGGCCTGCCTGCTTGCAAACACGATGCGACCCTGCTGGTCGAGGCGAAGCACCGCCGACCCGATCAGGTCCATCAGGCGAGCGGCCTGCTCTTGCTCCGAGCCGGTGGAATGGGCCGGCTGCCGGGTGCGCGCAAAAAGGCCGGAAAGCATGTCGAACATGGTTCAGAACGGGCCTCGCGCCGTGTGCCGGTCGCGAGCCTCTGACAACCCTCTGGCGGACACAAGAGATGACGGATCAACGTAATCTTTCCAGTGTCCGCCCGGGATGTTAAGGCCCTGTTACCATTCGGCACATTCGCTGTGCACGCTTTACTCGCCCGCCATTGTCCACGGGAAGACCTCGGTTATCGGCCGGCCAAAGACATCCGCGATCCGGTAGGCCGTCTCCAGCGTGGGCGAATACTTGCCGGTCTCGATGGCCGCGATCGTCTGGCGGGTTACCCCGACGCGGCGGCCAAGCTCGGACTGTGTCATTTCCCCGGTCAGGAAGCGCAGGGTCTTCACCTGATTGGTCAGGACGCGATCAGGCACGCCAGCCCCTCCGATAGCTTGTGATAACGACACCGCAGCTGACAATCTCTGCCACGACGATCACGAAAATCGTCCCTTGCACGATCTCCCACGGCGTTGCCTCGAAGGGCATGACACATCCCACGAGGATCATGCCGACAAGCAGAACTCCATAGGCGATCGAGCGGGCGCGGCGCTGGATGGCCCTGTCGCGCTCGTCAAGGGCCACCAGTTCACCCGGTTCCCGGCGGAAACGCGCCACCAGCGCGCTGATCCCGATCACAATGCCGGACCCTGCTGCGGCTGCTGTCAGAAGGCCGAGGCGGGTGAACAGCCCCACCTCGCCGGACGCCTCAAGAACGGAAATCACGACGAAAAAGCCGCCATAGAAAAGGGTGAGGGCACCCAGCCACACCCAGGAAAACTGCTCACGCTCGCTCATCGCTGTCTCCATCGCGAATTTGTTATCGAGCGCGAACATGATGTTAAAAATATAAAACATCAAGTGAAAAATAATGGCATCGATTTCCGCTGCCAATGCGGACGTCCCGCCCGGGGTGAGGGGGGTGCGATTGCCAGAGGACGGGCCAGCCCGCTAGATAAGGGCGGGGCAGGGCGTGATGCGTGCGAGCAAGTGATGAATCTTGATTCCTGGAAATCCCAGATGCGCAAGGGCGCCGCAGAATTCGCCGTGTTGTCGGCGCTGCGCGACGGCGAATTCTATGGCGTGGAGCTGGTTGCGCGCCTGACCGGCGCCGACAGCGTCGGCCTGTCTGAAGGCACGGTATATCCGCTGCTGCGCCGCCTGCAGTCGGACGGACGGCTGCATGCGCGCTGGGAGGTGAATGACAATGCGCCGCCGCGCAAATATTATTCCCTAACGCCCACGGGCCGGGATGCGGTAGAAGGGATGGCGGCATTCTGGGACCAGTTTGAAGCGCAACTGAACCTGATCGTGAGGCCATGATGAGCCATCAACAGCCTGATATCGCCGCCTATGTTGCGGCACTGGACACGGCGCTTCACGCCCTGCCTGCCGATGAGCGTAACGACATCGTTCAGGAGGCGCGCACCCATCTGGAGGCCAGCGCGCAGGCCGGGCGCCTGGAGGCGACGCTTGCCGCCTTCGGCATGCCGCAAGCCTATGCGGTCCAGTTTCTTGACGAGCACGAGGCCGCGCCGGCGCGCGCCACGCCCGCTGTCTGGACGGCAGCTGGCAGCGTGGCGGGCAGTTTCGTGCTTGCCCTTCTGGCTGCGGCTTTCGTCACGGTTGCGATCATCGACATCATGGTGCCGGCCTTTGGCATCTGGGTGAATCCGGCCTCCGGCGCGGTCTATTTCGGTCACGCAGGCCTGAGCACCCGCGCCGAGGAGCTGGCTGGCGCATGGCTGTCGCTGGCGTCCTTCCTGGCGGCTGGCGCCATGGCGTTTTTGAGCTTTGTCTCGGCGCGCGCTGGCGTGCGTGAAGTGCGCCGCTACTGGAGTGCGAAGAGCGGGCGGCTGGGGACCGGTCAGGCATACTGACAGGCTGAATACGCGAACGGGGGCTGGGGCATGGAATTTCTGATCGTCGGACTGGTTCTCTTTCTCGGCGTGCACAGCGTCCGGCTGATAGGCATGCGCGGACCGCTCATCGCGATGCTGGGCCAGGGCGGCTATTCGATAATCTATTCCCTCGTCAGCGCTGTAGGCCTCGCTCTCATTATTTATGGTCACATCCTGGCGCACCCCTCAGAAGCGGTGTGGGCCCCGCCGGAGTGGACGCGCACGGCCGCTCTGGTGCTGGTGCCGTTATCCATCCTGCTGATCGTTTCGGCGTATCTTCCCGGGCATATCCGCTCCACCGTGCGCCATCCGATGACGCTGGGCGTGCTGGTCTGGGCCGCGGCCCATCTGATAGCCAATGGCGAGATCGCCAGCCTGGTATTGTTTGGAAGTTTTGCGGCCTGGTCGCTGGTCACGCTGCTGGGCGCCTATATCCGTGGCGGCGCCTTTGCCAGTGAGGGAAGCTGGAGCGCTGACGGCATTGCTTTTGCCGTCGCCCTCATCGCCTCGGGACTGCTTGCCTGGTTCCACATGCAATTATTTGGCGTCGCGGTCGTCGAATTTGCATCCGATCCCTACGCGACGAGCATCCAGTCTCCATAAGGGTGCCCGGCGGGCGGGCCCGCAAAGGAGACACACATCATGGATGAAGACATTCTGATCCCCATCGCCTTCTTTCTAGCTGGCGTCATGATCGTTCTGATTGCCGTCGGCGCGGCGGTTATCAACCGCTTCAACCTGCATGCCACCATACGCGAGGCCGTACGAAACGGTCAGTCGCTGGACGCTGATGCGATCAAGGCTCTGGGTGCACCAGCGCGCAAGGAAAAGGGCGGTGATCTGAAATCGGGCCTGATCCTGATTGCAGTGGCGGCAGGCCTCGTGGTGATGGGCTACATGTTCGGCCAGACCATTCCCACCAGCGGCAATGCGCCCGATACCGCCTACATCTTCGCCGGCATAGCCGCGATACCCAGCTTTATCGGCCTGGTGCTGGTTCTGTTCGGGCTGTTCCAGGCCATGCGCCCGCAACAGCCGGGCGAGTGAACCAGCCAGCAAGGGCGGGGCGGCACCATGCCGGAAAGTGATGACGAGCTTGCCGCGCGTGTGGTGGCGGGGGGTGACAGACGGGCCTTTGCCGTTCTGGTCAACCGCCACCAGAGCCTCGTGCGTGGCATGCTGGCCCGCCTTACGGGCCGGTCCGCCGACGCAGACGATCTGGCGCAGGAAACTTTTGTGCAGGCCTGGCGCCGGATCGCTACCTATCGCGGTCAGGGGGGCTTCAGGTCCTGGCTGTGCCAGATTGCCTACTCGCGCTTCTTGATGAATGCGCGCAAGGACCGCTCCCGCGCCCGCCTGATGGAGGCCGCGGCGCGTGAACCGGAGCCGGAAGCCCCGGGAAGCGGCCATGCGGGAGAGCGCCTTGATCTCGACCGGGCGCTTGCAGGGTTGTCGCAGGACGAACGCGCCTGCATCGTCCTGTGTCACGGTGCTGGCCTCAGTCACTCCGAAGCCGCAGACATTACAGGCCTCGCACTCGGAACGGTGAAGTCCCATGTCAACCGGGGGCGGGCCAAGCTGAAGGCCTGGTACGAGGAAAGGGAGAAGGCAGCATGATCGCTTCTGATGACAGCTTTGATGCCGAGCTGAATGCGCTTTTCTCGGCCCGTGCCCCTGAGCCTGATCCGGCGTTTACCGCTGGCGTGATGCGGGCGCTGCCCGCCGGGACAGCTTTCAAGCCGCTTCTGCTCGCCGCCGCCGGATTGCTCGGGCTGGTGATTGCAGCGTTTCAGCTTCCAGGCCTTGTCGGCGTGATCAATGGCATGACCGGCGGTGCAGCGGCGCTGGCCGCCAGCGTTATCGGTCCGCAGGCGCTGGCCATGGGTGTCGTGGCGGTCGGCCTCGCGGCGGTCACGCACGTTCTGTTCCGGCGGACAGGGCTTTCGCTGTAGCGCGGCGGTTTGTGCAGGTGCGAAATCCGGGCTAGCGTGCCCGCCTTCCTGTAACCGACCGGAGCTTTCCATGTCTGCCCAGAGCCAGAACCCGGTGCGGCGCATCACCGTGACCGACATCCGTGCGCGCAAGGGCGGTGACCCGCTGGTCTGCCTGACGGCGTATGACGCGCCCACTGCGCGCCTGCTCGATCCGCATTGTGACGTGCTGCTGGTGGGCGATTCTGTCGGCATGGTCGTGCATGGCCTGCCCAACACCATTCCGGTCACGCTGGAGATGATGATCCTGCACGGGCAGGCGGTCGTGCGCGGCGCGCAGCGCGCGCTGGTCGTCGTGGACATGCCGTTTGGCAGCTATGAAGCCTCGCCGGAACAGGCCTTTGCCAACGCTGCCCGCGTGCTGCGGGAAACCGGCGCTCAGGCGGTAAAGGTGGAGAGCGGCGTCTATATCGCCGATACGATCCGCTATCTGGTCCAGCGCGGCGTGCCGGTCATGGCTCATGTCGGTCTGCGCCCGCAGGCGGCTCTTGCCGAGGGCGGTTTCAAGGCCAAGGGGCGCAGCGCTGCCGAACGCGACCGCGTGCTGGACGAGGCGCGCAGCGCCGATGCGGCCGGTGCGTTCGCCATCGTGGTGGAAGGAGTGGCCGAAGATCTCGCGACCGAAATCACCAGAGCCGTCTCGGTGCCGACCATCGGTATTGGCGCATCGGCGCAGTGCGATGGCCAGATACTGGTCACACCCGACATGCTTGGCCTGTTCGACTGGACACCGCGATTCGTGAAGCGCTACGCCGATCTGAAAGGCCTCACCGAAGATGCGGTGAAGGCCTATGCCGAAGATGTGCGCGCCCGGCGCTTTCCGGGACCCGACGAAGTCTACCGCATTACAGGCGCGTAACGCCGCTTGCGCGTATTGCGGCAGCACGGCCGTGCCGCTAGGGTCCGCCCAACATTGGACTGGCAGGAAATGCGAGGCGGGCCTTGGTCGACGTTTTCGACGAAGTTGAAGAAGAACTGCGCAAAGAGCGCTATATGCAGATGCTGCGCAGCGGGGGCCCGTGGGTTCTTG
>NZ_JBQLZR010000112.1:0-7026 GCF_052168375.1 Glycocaulis sp. | reverse complement strand
CCGCCTGGCGGCAGGAAAAACTCCTTCACCCGCACATTATCGGGCAGGGCGCCGCGCCGCCGGTCGCGCGCATACTCGAGTTCGGGATAGCCCTCATAAAGCCGTTCGGCGATCGGCTCCAGAAGCCGGTCAGCCAGCGCATTGGGGGCAGACGGCACTTCCAGAGTGAGGGCCGTGAAGAGGGTGAGCTCGATCGCCGGATCGGCCTTCGCGCGCGCATAGAAGGCATTCGCGATATGGTTCGCCTTGCCCAGCCCCAGAGGCAGCGCCAGCAGGATGCGCTTGCCGACGCGCTCCAGCGCAAGATCGACACAAGCCTCGGGCGAGGGCAGGCGGGGTGCGGTCGGGTGCGGGGCGGGCAGGGTGCGGGACTCCCTCTGAAGGGCTGCACCGCAAGGGGCGGCGCTAGGCTGACTTGGCGGACTTGTTCACCGTATCATGCAAGGCAGGCCCGTCCACGCGGCTGCCGCAGGAGTGTGCGATGAAACCCAATGTCTTTACCCGCCACCCGGCCATGACCGGCGAGACCTATGGCGAGCACTTCGTATTTGCCGCCTCTGTTGGCTCGCGCCTTGTGCTTGCCGGGCTGGCAGCGCTGGTGCACGCGGTCTTGCCCTTCCTTTTCAAGACGACTGCCTCACGCCTGCTCCACGCGGTGCACAGCGATGTGGAGCAGCGCCGGGCCGAAGCCGTGAGCCGGATCAATACGCCTTAGCCCGTGGGCTGCAGCGGCCAGATCATCGGCACCAGGGTCACTGTCACCACCATGATGATGACGTTCAGCGGCAGCCCCAGCTTCACATAGTCGGAGAAGCGGTAATGACCCGGGCCATAGACCAGCGTGTTGGTCTGGTAGCCGATGGGCGTCGCGAAGGCCGCGCTCGCCCCGATCATCACCACGATCACAAACGGGCGCGGATCAAGTCCCGCCGCCATGGCAAGCGCGATTGCAACTGGCGTCATGACGATGGCAACGGCGTTGTTGGTTACCGTCTCTGTCAGCGCCGAGGTCGTGATGTAGACCAGCACCAGCAGAACGAGGGGCGATGACATGGCGAGCAGCGGTGAGGCTGCATCCGCTACCAGCTGCACCGCTCCTGTGTTTTGCAGCGATGCGCCAATCGCCAGCATGGCCACGATCAGGGCGAGGATGCGCCAGTCAATGCTGTCAAAGGCTTCCTCCGGATCAAGGCAGCCGGAGAAGAGGACGATGGCGACGCCGATCACGGCAAGTCCCACAATCGGCATGATGTTGAGCGCGGCGAGAGCTACCACCCCAACGAGGGTAGCGATGGCAATCGGCGCCCGTTCGCGGCGGAAGGCCTGGTCCTCGGGCCGGGCCAGATCGACAAGGCCCAGCTCTCGCGACAGCCGCTCAATGTCTTCGGGCGCGCCTTCCAGCAGCACGCTGTCGCCGGGGTTCAGCCGAATGCGGCCGATATGGTCGTTGATCTCGCCGCCATGGCGGTGCACCGCCACCACGTAGACGCCGAACCGGCGCCGCAGGCGGTAGGATTTCAGCGGCGCGCCGGTCAGGCGGCTGCCCGGACCGACCACGGCTTCCACCAGCACCGCCTTGCTCTCGCTGACATCATCGAGATCGTCGGAGCCTACCCGCACCTCGCCGTCGCGGTGCAGGGAGAGCACCTCGCTCATGGGCGATTCCAGCACCAGCCGGTCACCGGCCTGAAGCTCAATGTCTTCCACTTCGTGGCGAAGGGTCTGGGAATTGCGCACCACGTCCAGCAGGCGCAGATCGCGCAGCTTCAGGAAGGGAACATCTTCAGGGCGCCGGCCGATGAGCGAAGAGCCTTCGGGAATGCGCGCATCGGTAATGAAGCGGGACTCGCCTGCCCCGTCGAGCAAGGAGAAATCCTTGCGGTCGGGAAGGATGCGTGGCGCGACCAGCGCCAGATAGACAAGGCCGGCCCCGGCGACGCACACGCCGACAATGCTGATCTCGAAAATGCCGAAGGGTTCCAGGCCCGCCTGACGTGCCGCCCCGTCCACGACCAGATTGGTGGACGTGCCGATAAGCGTGCACGTGCCGCCCATGATCGCGCAGTAGGACAGCGGCAGAAGCAGCTTTGACGGCGCCATGTTGAGGTCGCGCGCGATCCCGGTAATGACCGGGATCAGGATCATCACGACCGGGATATTGTTCATGAAGGCCGATACGGCGACGGTGAACAGGAAGGTCGAGCCGATAACCAGCATCTTGTTTGACCCGGCGCGCCTCTGGATGAAGCGGCTGACCTCCAGGATTGCCCCTGTCCGCACCAGCGCCGCTGATATGACGAACATGCAGGCAATCGTCAGCGGCGCGGCATTGGCCAGCGCGCCGACCATGATGGAGCTTTCCAGAAGCCCGAGGATCAGGAATACCGCCACGGCACCGATGGCCACGACTTCCGGCGGGAAACGCTCTGATGCGAACACGGCCAGCATCACACCCAGAAGGGCGAGCGCCAGCCATCCCGCGTTCGGGCCCAGCCATTCGATCATGCGTGTGCTCCCATGCCTGGGTCCGATTTATTCACTGCCCGGGGGCGGTGTAAATGGTGCGCCGGTGCCGCACCGCCAACGCGGCCAGTGGGTTTCACTGCTGAATTCTCTTTCTGGCAACAGGTGATGCCGTAAACATGCGCGCCGGGGAGCGGGCTGTTTACCGGGGGCAGCACAGGTTCTTAAGTGGTGCAGCATGCTGTAGGCTGGCGAAAGTCGGCCAAAAGGGGCTTGAAACATGTTCGGTGGACGCAAGGCCGAGGAACGACGGCGCGACGAGATACGTCTGGCACAGGCAGCGTGTGACAACGCGCTGGCGGCTCTGCGTGCCGGCAATGTCGCTCAGGCCCGAACCGAGCTGGCCGCTGTGCCGAAACGTATCGATTTCGCCGACATTGGCTGGAAGGTGGAGCTGGCGGCTGCCATGCTCGATCTCGCTGCTGGCCGCCGCAAGCCCGCCATCACGCGCCTGACGGTCATCTGCTCGCGCCTCGACGAGACCGATCTGTCGCGTGACAACAAGGGGTATCTGCGCCTGTTTGCCCTCTACCGCGCGATCGAGGCATCCAAGGATGGCAAGGCGCCGCAGGAATTGCGTGATCTGGTCGATGATTTCCGCTTCGACCACACGCTCGTATCGCCCGAGCTGAAAGCAGGCTTCCCGCTAAAGAAGACCGAGGAAACGGTTCCTGCGCCGCCGCCCATGGCGCGGGCGGCCAGCGGCGATGCCAAGGACCCGTTCTAGCGTCTATTGGGATCCGCGCAGCGCGGCCGCGTTCAGGCTGTCCCAGCGGCGCGGGCTGGTCATCATCTCACGCACATAATCGAGATTGGCCGCCGTCATTTCCGGGCTGCTGTCGAGGACGGCGATCCGTTCCGCCTCATCGAACCGCCCTTGCAGGGCGAGCACCAGAGCGAGGTTCTGGCGCACCTGCGCGGACGCACTGTCGCTCTGCATCGCACGGCGCAGAAGAGGTTCGGCCTGATCCGGCTCTCCCGCCAAGGCGTGGGAGAGTGCCAGATTTGAAAGGACGGAGGCCTCCGCCGGGGCGAGCGCCAACGCCTGCTGGAAGCGCGTCCGCGCCTCTGCCGAGCGCCCGGCCTGCTCCAGAGAGACACCGAGCGCGTTGTGCAGGCGCCAGTTGCCGGGCTCGGCCTGCAGGGCGCGGGTAAGTGGCTCGATGGCCTGCTGGCCATTGCCTTCCGATGCCAGTGCCAGTCCGTAAATGCCCAGAAGGGCGGTATCGTCAGGGTAGAGTGCGAGGGCTTGCCGGGCGACTTCGCCTGCCCGCGCCGTGCTGCCCAGAAGGCGCAGGACGCGTGCCAGCTCGGTCGCCGCTTCGCGGTCAGCAGGGTTCAGCTCATAGGCTTCGGCCCAGAAGGCGGCCTGTGTCAGCAGGTCCTGATTGGCGATGGCCTCACGCTCATCTCGGGTCGCAGGAATGATCGAGCGCGCCTCCATGTCTGCTACCAGCGCTGCTTCCTGCTGAGTTTGCGGCGCGGCGGTTGTCGCGCACGCTGTCAGGGCCAGAGCGCTGGCAGCGGTGAAGGCGGCAGCGGACAAACGCATGGACATGATCTAACCCTGTTACCCTGATCGTGTATCGTCCCTATCTTTCGGCTGGGCCGGTCAAGAAGGCGTTAACGCCTTGCCCGGTTCCCGCCACCGTCCGCCAGCTGGAGAGACTGATGAATTTCGCCTTCGCAGACACCGCCCGTCCTGCCCGCACGGTTCACCTTGCGGCAAAGGCCGACCTTGATTCGGTATTGTCCGGGCTGGGTGAGCCAGCCGCCGGCCATGTCCGCGCGTCGGGCTTCACCGGGCGCGTAGGCGAGATGGTTATTCTGCCGGGCGGCGAGGATGCGATTTTCGGCACCGGCGATGCCCTTTCGCCCTTCGATGCAGGCGGCGCACCCCTTGCCCTGCCGGAAGGCACTTGGCGCATTGGCGGCATGCCGCAAGGCTGGGACCCGACCCTTCTGGCAACGGTGCTGGGCCTTGGCAGCTATCAGTTCACCCGTTACCGCGCCGCTTCGCGCCAGCCCGCAAGCTTCCAGCTTCCCGCCGGCGCAGACGAGGCCGAAGCCCTGCGCATCATTGCCGGCGCATGGTTCAGCCGCGATCTCATCAACACGCCTGCAGGCGACATGCTGCCCAGCCATCTTGAAGCTGCGGTGCGCGAGCTTGCCGAGCCGTTCGGTGCGAAGGTCACCAGCATTACCGGCGATGATCTGCTCAAGCAGAACTATCCGATGATCCACGCGGTTGGCCGGGCCTCCACCGATGCGCCGCGCCTGATCGAGATGGTCTGGGGCGATCCCTCCCATCCGCGCCTTGCTCTGGTGGGCAAGGGAGTCTGCTTTGATTCCGGCGGGCTCAACATCAAGGGCGGTGCCGGCATGCTTTTGATGAAGAAGGACATGGGCGGTGCAGCCAACGTGCTGGGCCTGGCGCGCATCATCATGGACGCGAAGCTGCCGGTACATCTGCAGGTTCTCGTTCCGGCGGTGGAAAACGCGATTTCCGGCAATGCCTTCCGTCCGGGCGACATTCTGTCCTCCCGCAAGGGCCTGACGGTGGAAATCGGCAATACGGATGCCGAAGGCCGTCTCGTCCTTGGCGACGCGCTGGCGCGCGCCTGCGAGGACAAGCCTGACCTCGTCATCGACATGGCAACGCTGACGGGCGCGGCCCGCATTGCGCTCGGGCCGGAGCTTGCGCCGGTCTTCACCGATGATGACGGGCTTGCCGCCGACATCGAAAAGGCGGCGCGCGCGGTCGATGATCCGGTCTGGCGCATGCCGCTCTGGAATGGATATGACAGCCAGATCGATGGCGAGATTTCCGATCTCTCCAATACCGGCGCCGGACCGATGGGAGGCTGCATCATTGCGGCCCTTTTCCTGCGCCGTTTCGTCGATACGGCCGCCTGGATGCATTTCGATATCTATGGCTGGAACCCGAAATCGCGTCCCGGCCGTCCGTCGGGCGGTGAAATGCTGGCCGCCCGCGCCCTCTGGCAGGTTCTGAAAGCCCGGTATGGAGCATCCAATGGCTGAGGACTTTCAGGTAACAGCGGGCGTCACTGCAATCCGGCGCGAGCCGCATGATGCGGCAATGATGGACAGCCAGCTCCTCGGCGGCGAAGTGTTCAGCGTCGAGGAAGAAGCCGATGGCTGGGCCAGGGGCGTCTCCCGCCATGACGGCTATGCGGGTTATGTGGACATGGCAGCCTTGTCGGCTCCGGTCCTTATCCCTACCCACCGTGTCAGCGCGCTGCGCACCTATGTGTTCAGCGAACCGGATCTGAAGTCCGCGCCGCGCTTCCTTCTGTCGCTGAATGCCAAGATTGCGGCTGGCCGGCGCGAAGGCAAGTTCATCGAAAGCCAGCGTCAGGGCTGGATATTCAATGGTCACCTCTCGGCGCTGGATGCGACTGAACCCGACTGGGTCGCGGTTGCAGAACGTTTCGAGCATGCGCCCTATCTCTGGGGTGGCAAGGAAAGCCTGGGGCTCGATTGTTCCGGCCTGATCCAGACCAGCCTCGAGGCGGCAGGTACGCGCATCCCGCGTGATAGCGGCGATCAGGAGGCCTGGGCACGGGCGCGCTGGAACGCGCTTCCCGTGAGTGAAGCGCTGACCGGACTGCATCGCGGCGATCTGGTTTTCTGGCCGGGCCATGTTGGCGTGATGACCGACGGGGTGCATCTGCTGCATGCCAACGCCTTCCACATGGCGACAGCGCGTGAACCGCTGAACCTCGCGGTGCGCCGGATCGCCCAGCATCATGCGCCGCTCAGCGGCATATTCCGGGCGCCGGGCGTTCGCCTCTGAAAGGCTGACTATCAGGCAAAGAAAAAGGGCGCTTCGGGTGAAGCGCCCTTTTCATCATGTCTGGCTGGTAGGACTATTCCTCGTCGCCGGTCATCTCTTCGAGTTCCTCTGCCATTTCCGGCTGGGGCTCAACATCGCCCGGCTCGGCCAGCTCACCCATGTCCTCGCCCGCCTCGGTGGCGGTCTCCGGCGCATCGGGGGTCTCGGTGGCAGCAACCTGCGAGACGTCGCCTTCCGCCTCGATCGCCGGCTCTTCGGGCAGCGGCTCGGGCAAGGGAAGCGGATCGCCAGACATGGAGTTCATGTAGGCAAGCAGGTTGATGCGGTCTTCCTGGCTGCGAAGGCCTGCAAAGGCCATCGACGTGCCTTCGACATAGCGGCGCGGAGCTTCCAGATAGTCGTACATGTTCTGGTAGAGCCACTGGCGGCCATCAGAACCGTATTCGCGCATCGCGCTGGAATAATTGAATCCCGAAACGCTGGCGACGGTGCGGCCAAGCACGCCCCACATGTTCGGGCCGGTGCCGTTGGCGCCGCCCTGTTCGAACGTGTGGCAGGCGGCGCAGCGGCGTGCAACGCGCTCACCGGCTTCAATGCTGGCGGTCGCAAGCAGGGCGCCGAAATCGACCGGGCCGGTGTCTTCCTCTTCGCCGCCGCTGACGGGGCCGGCAAGCAGGGCCGGATCG
>NZ_JBQLZR010000111.1:0-2713 GCF_052168375.1 Glycocaulis sp. | reverse complement strand
GGGCCAACCCTTGGGGCCGCCTCCCTCCTTGCCGCTCAAGGCCAGTCTCTGGGACAGGTCGCCCTCGTCATGCTGCTCTTTGGCCTCGGCGCGGCCCTGCCACTGGCCGTAATCGGCCTGGCGTCACGTGAGGCGCTGATGAAATGGCGCCGGCGCATGCTGACTGCCGGTTCGCTTGGCAAGATGCTTCTCGGCGGCTTTCTGCTGGTGATTGGTGTGGCGGTCGCCACCGGGCTGGACAAGGTTCTAGAAGCGGCACTGGTCGAGTTATCGCCTCAATGGCTGACCCGGCTGACAACCAGTCTTTGACACGCCCGCTCAGCACGATGTGATCCGGAGACGCGCCGATTATGCTCGCAGCTGCCGCACCTTCGCCTAGTCTTGCGCAAATGCCCGCACCTGCCGGACCCGGCCTTGCGGCAACGGCGTGCAAGCGGGCATCAGGGGAGGCGGGCGTGACCGGCGATGCAGATGCCAAGCTGAGAGCCCTGATGGTGCTCGCGCAGGGCGGTGACAAGCCGGCCTACCGGGCGCTGCTTGAAGTCGTGAACACACAGCTTTCGGCCTATTTCCGCCATCGGCTGAAGGAAGACCCGGCAAGTGTGGACGACCTCGTTCAGGAGACGCTGATCGCAATCCACACCAAGCGCTCCAGCTATGATGCGCGCCACGCCTTCGGGCCCTGGCTCTATGCGATCGCGCGCTACAAGCTGATCGACCATTACCGCCGTCGCCGCGTTCGCCGCACCGAACCGGAAAGCGCAGCCGGAGAGGTGGCCGATGAAACAGACGACACGCGCGCAGCGATGGCACGGCTCGACCTCGAAATCCTTCTTGCGCGCTTACCCGCTGGCCAGGCTGAAGCCATACGCCGGACCAAGGTGGAGGGCTTGAGCGTCAGCGAAGCCGCGAGCGCGATGAAAATCAGCGAATCCCTTGTGAAGGTGAACGTGCATCGCGGCCTGAAAGCCGCATCCGCCCTTCTCGGACTGAAACAGGCAGACAAGTCATGACAAACCGGATCGACGATTTAGTGGACGGGCTGGAACCAGCCCCGGCCCGTAGCGCCCCTGCCGTCTTTGGCGGCCCGCTGGCGCTGGCAGGTATCGTTGCTCTTGCAGGCGTCATGGTCCTGCTGGGGCCGAGGCCGGACATGGGATCAGCCATTTCCGGACTGCCCTTCTGGATCAAGCTCACCGTGCCGGGTCTGGTGGCGGGCGGGGCCGGGCTCGCGCTTGCCCGCCTGTCCCGACCGGGACTGAGCGCAGGCACCGGATTGATCGCCGTTGCGGCGGTTATGGTATCCCTGCTGGCCGCCGCACTGGTGAACCTTGTGATGATGCCTGCAGAGCTGCGCTTGCCCGCACTCATGGGATATTCCGTCACCAAATGCCTGATCGCTGTCAGCGCCTTTGCCATCCCGTTCCTGCTGGCCGGTTTCTGGGCCCTGCGGCGCATGGCTCCGGTCCGGCCGCGCCTTGCCGGGTTTGCCCTTGGGCTTGTCGCGGGCGGGTTGTCCGCTGCCGTCTATGCCCTTTCGTGCGGCGAGGACTCCCTTGCGTTTATTGCAAGCTGGTACCAGCTCGCCATGTTGGGCGTGGCGGGCCTTGCCGCGCTGTTAGCGCCGCGCATTGTGCGCTGGTAGCAAACCGCATGCACGTCTGCAGTTTGTGAAAAACCTGCGCCCGCTTCACCGGGCGGATCGCGACGCTTTACTGACTGCCTTACACGCAGACTGGAACAGGCGATAGGGGAGCCATCCCCTATGTGCGGTGCAGCACGCAATTATCATTTGCCGTGCCGGACGATGCGGCCCTAACGTTGCTGCCACGAGAGTCGGGGCAGGGCAGAAATGAGCGATAACGCGCAGACCGCACGCATACTGCTCGTCGAGGACGACGATACCGAAGCCGAGCTGTTTGCGGGCATGCTGGTGCGCAAATCGCCGCAATGCACCGTCGAGCGGGCCTCCAGCGGGCGCGCGGCAATCGAGATGCTCGAAACTGGCCCCCTGCCCGATTGCGTGGTGCTGGATCTGCGCCTGCCCGGCGAAGACGGGATCTGGATCCTTGAACGCCTGCTTGATCAGCCCGAATGGCGCACCATCCCGGTCATCGTGTTTTCCGGCGATGTCTCGCGGCTGGGACCGGCCTCCAGCCAGTATCCCAATGTCGCCTCCAGCGTGCGCAAGCCGCACAGCCTTGAGGAATACGAGGCAACCTTGCTCATCGTCTGCGCCATTGTCGGCGCCACGCTGTCAGCCTGACAGGCTCTGATCAGGCAGTTCGGGCGAGCAGTTCGTCCTGTGGCAGGCTGTCCTGACGCAGACCTGCGCGCCGCACGGCATCTTTCAGCTCCAGCCGCATGCGGTGCGCCTCAATGGCGTGCATGACCGCATCAGCCAGATGGCCAAGGAGGCGAATGTCCTTCTGACCCAGTTCGCGCGGCTTTCTGTCGAGGACACACAAGGTTCCAAGCGCAAAGCCATCACCGTCGATCAACGGTGCTCCGGCATAGAAGCGGATGAAGGGCTCGCCTGTGACGAGCGGATTATTCACGAAGCGCGCGTCTTTCGTCGCATCCGGTATCACCATCGGCTCATAGCCTTCGATGGAATGGCTGCAGAAGGAGACCTGACGGGGCGTCTCGCTCAGGTTCACGCCCAGCGCAGCCTTGAACCACTGGCGCTCCGCATCGACCAGCGACACAAGCG
>NZ_JBQLZR010000110.1:0-9753 GCF_052168375.1 Glycocaulis sp. | reverse complement strand
TGTCCATCCGGGTCTTGTAGGGCCCGTCCGGATCAAGGTCTTTCACTTTCACTGCCGGATTGCCGGCGACCACCGTGTTGGCAGGCACATCGCGCGTGACGACACTGCGCGCGCCGATGACGGCATTGTCACCAATCGTCACGCCCTTGCCGATAAAGGCTCCGTCGCCCACCCAGACATTGCGCCCCAGAACGACCGGCCTGCTCTCCGGCCTCGGGTCGATCCGGTCGTAAAGCCCGTGCCAGTCGGAATCGGAGATCGTTACCGACTTGGCGATCAGCGCGCCATCGCCGATCGTTATGGAGCCCCCTGCCAGCAGGCGCACGCCGCCAGCAAAGAAACAGCAATCGCCAATCGTGATGGCGCCCGGCGTGTCGCCAGGAGACCAGACGGTAAAGCTGACCGGCTGGTCGCGCCGCGTCACCACGTGCAGGGCCCTGCCTGCACGGACGTTCGGGCCGAACACTTCCATGTTCCACGGCCGCACGATCTTGGCGTGCTCGCCCAGCGCCTCGAAATGCGGCTTCACAAAATGGGCGACATACGCATTCTCGTACGCTTCCCACGCGCTGTGCATCCAGTAAGGGCGGTGGTCACGGCGCATGTTCGGCGCTATCTCCATTCCATGAGCGAACACACGATAGAAAGCGCGATTCTCGCGCTTGTGGAGCAACGCGGTGCGGGCAAGTCCATCTGCCCGTCAGAGGCCGCGCGCGCTGTCTGGCCCGAAGACTGGCAGGGGCGGATGCGTCAGGTGCGCACCGTCGCGATCGGCATGGCTCGCAAGGGCGAGATCGTCATTCTCCGCAAGGGAAAGCCGGTCGACCCTGACGATTTCAAGGGCGTCTATCGCCTGTCGCTGCCCGACACCCCGTCCGGAGCCGATGACTGAAGACTTCGACATGCTGGCGGCGCAGATCCGCGCCTGCCGGGTCTGCCAGAGCGCGCTGCCGCATCTGTGCCGGCCGGTCCTGCAAGGCAGTGCGACCGCGCGTATCCGCATCATTGGTCAGGCACCGGGAACGCGTGTTCAGGCATCGGGCAAGCCTTTCACCGACCCGTCCGGCGACCGTTTGCGCGGCTGGATGGGTGTGAGCGAGGCGCAGTTCTACGATCCGCGCCTGTTTGCCATCACGCCCATGGGCTTCTGCTTCCCCGGCCTTGATGCCAAGGGCGGTGACCTGCCACCGCGGCGCGAATGCGCGCCGCTCTGGCAGGACCGGGTAACGCAAAGCCTGACACAGGTGGAACTGACGCTGCTCGTCGGCCTGCACGCGCAGCGTCACTTTCTGAAGCTGGAGCGGTCGGCCAGCCTTACCGACACCGTGCTGCGCTGGCGAGAACACCTTCCGCATTATGTTGCGCTGCCGCATCCCAGCTGGCGCAATTCGGGCTGGCTGAAGCGGAACCCATGGTTTGAAAACGAGGTTTTGCCCTTCGTGCAATCTCGCATCCGCGAAATCCTCGCCTCTGCACTTTGACCGGACAAACTGCGTTATTTTTCCGCGACTTGCCTAAATCCATCCCGGCGAGTAAATGGCGGCCATGAAAGACATGCATCCGGCTTGAAAGGCATGGAACGGGCACCAGACCCGGCCGCGTCCGTTGATGCGTCAACGCGCTGATTGTCCAGCGCGTCTTTTGAAAAAGGAACTCCCCCATGAGCGTGCCTGCCAGCGTGTTTGAACATCCCTCCTTCGACGATCACGAGAAGGTCCTGTTCGCCACCGATCCGGTTACCGGCCTGAAAGCCATCATCGCTGTGCACTCCACGGTGCGCGGACCGGCGGTCGGCGGCTGCCGCATGTGGGCGTATGAAAGCTCCTCTGATGCCGTGACGGACGTGCTGCGCCTGTCCCAGGGCATGAGCTACAAGAACATCATGGCCGACCTGCCGATTGGCGGCGGCAAGAGCGTCATCATCAAGCCGCAGGGCGATTTCGACCGCGACGCGCTGTTCCAAGCGTTCGGCCGCGCGGTGGATTCGCTCAACGGCCACTATATTTCGGCGGAAGATGTGGGTGTCGGCCCCGCTGACATGGTCAGCGCCCGGCGCACGACGCGTCATGTGGTCGGCCTGCCCGACGGCACGGGCGACCCCTCCCCGATCACGGCCAAGGGCGTGTTCCTGGGCATCCAGCTCGTCGCCGAAAAGGCACTTGGCAAATCCTCACTCGCTGGCGTGAAGATCGCCGTGCAGGGCGCAACCGGCCATGTCGGCTCATATCTGTGCGAGCACCTGGCGCGCGAAGGCGCTGACCTGACCCTGACCGACATCAACGAAGACGCGCTGCAATCGCTCGCCAAGAAGCTCGGCGCAAAGACGGTCGGCAAGGACGAGATCTACGATGTCGAAGCCGACATTTTCACGCCCTGCGCTCTGGGTGCGATCATCAACGAAAAGACGATCGACCGGCTGAAAGTGCGCGCTGTTGCCGGCGCTGCCAACAACCAGCTCGCCACGCGCGATATGGGCGCAGAGCTGATGAAGCGAGGCATCGCCTACGCGCCCGACTATGTGATCAATGCCGGCGGCATCATCAACATCATGGGCGAGCTCGATAACCGCTTCGACTCGCGCTGGGTCGAAGGCAAGCTGCAAGGCCTGAAAGCCACGCTCGGCGAGATCCTTGATGCCGCAGAGAATGAAGGCCGCCCGGCCAACCTCATTGCCGACGAGATTGCCCGCCAGCGCATCGAAGATGCGCGCACCGGCAAGCTGCAGGCGGCAGAGTAGGCTTGGAATATCTCGTCCTTCCATAGGAATCCCGGACCTGGTCCGGAAGACATTTGGAAGCCGGATTTTAGTTTCGCAGCCCATCCGGGCTGCGGTGTTCCGCGAAAAGTCGCGGGCGCGCATTCGCGCTTGCGGCGCTTCGCGCCGATGCCCCTATCCTCGTCATTCCGGATAAACGTTGACGTGCTTATCCGGAATGACGAACTTTTACCGCCTGCAGACTGCCCTATACTGGCCACTCCTGACGCGAGGGAGACGGCATGCAGGCGGCAATCCTTATCCTGACCTTGTTGATCGCCGTGCTGCTGGGCAGCTGGCTGGGCCAGATGATCTGGGGGCAAACCAGCAAGCGGCTACCCCGCTGGCTCTTCCGGGTCATTGGCGCGGCGGCCTTCGCGGCCTTTCACCTGGGCTTTGTGTATCTCTACCGGTAGGCTAGCTGCCGATCAGCGCCAGCCACTCATCCTCGGTGAGCGTGGTGACGCCCAGCTCGGTCGCTTTTTTCAGCTTTGATCCCGCTCCGGGACCGGCGACGAGATAATCGGTCTTGGCCGATACCGATCCTGCAACCTTCGCGCCAAGGCTTTGTGCGCGCGCCTTTGCCTCATCGCGGGTGAAGCGCTCCAGCGAGCCGGTGAAAACAACGGTTTTCCCCGCTACGGGGCTGTCCGTCGCGACAGCCTCGGCATCTTCGACAGTCACCTCGCCCAGCAGGCGGGCAAGGGCGGCGCGGTTATGTTCCTCGGCAAAGAAGCGGCCAATCGCGTCGACGGCGGTATCACCCAGGCCATCAATGCCCAGCATCGCCTCGCGGGCCTCGCCTTCCTCGCCTGCCCTGATCGCGGCCTCCTCAAAGGCGCTCCAGCTGCCATAGGTGCGGGCCAGAAGGCGTGAGGTTTCCTCCCCGACATGGCGGATGCCCAGAGCATTGATGAAGCGGGCGAGCGCGATGGAGCGCCGCGCCTCGATGGCATCAAAAAGGTTCGCAGCCGATTTCTCGCCCCACCCGTCCCGCTCGGCAATCGGCGGGGTGATATCGCCTGCGGCGTTGCGCGCAGCGAGGGTGAAGATGTCTGCCGGTTCCTTCACGATGCCTTCCTCGTAGAAGGCCTCCACCTGCTTCTCGCCCAGCCCTTCAATGTCAAAGGCCTTGCGGGCGACGAAGTGTTTGAGATGCTCCTTGCGCTGATAGGGGCAGGCAAACTCGCCGGTGCAGCGGGTCACGGCGTTGACCTCGCCGGTGCGTGGGTTCACCTCCCTCTCGGCAGGGGTTTGCAGCGGGCACGGACAGACCTTCGGGAATACGAAGACCTGCTCGCTACCGTCGCGGCGCTCCTTCAGCACTTCGACGATTTGCGGGATCACATCGCCTGCCCGCTGTACGGTGACGAAATCGCCCACCCGCACATCCTTGCGGACGATCTCGTCCTCATTGTGCAAGGTGGCGTTGGAGACGACCACACCGCCGACCGTTACCGGTTCCAGCTTGGCGACAGGCGTCAGCGCGCCCGTGCGCCCGACCTGGATCTCGATTGTATTGAGTTTCGTGACGGCCTTTTCCGGCGAGAACTTGTGGGCGATCGCCCAGCGCGGCGCGCGGGCGACAAAGCCGAGGCGCGTCTGCCAATCCAGGCGGTCGACCTTGTAGACAACACCGTCAATATCATAGCCAAGCCCGGCCCGGCGCTCTTCAAGGTCGTGGTAATGGGCCAGCAGCGCGTCGACGCCCTCGCACAGCTTCATGTCCGGATTGGTGACGAAACCCAGTTCTTTCAGGCGTGCAACCGCGCCGGACTGGGTATCGGACAGGGGTTCGGACACCTCGCCCCAGGCATAGGCGAAAAAGCGCAAGGGGCGCGTCGCGGTGACGCCCGGGTCAATCTGGCGCAGCGACCCGGCAGCGGCATTGCGCGGGTTCTTGTAGAGCGGCTTTCCGGCCTTTTCCTGCGCCTCATTGAGGGCGGCAAAATCAGCATGGCTCAAATAGACCTCGCCGCGCACTTCCAGCACGTCGGGTACATCACCGGTGAGCCGGTGCGGGATCTCGCCAAGGGTCTTGAGGTTTTCGGTGACATTCTCGCCAGTCTGGCCGTCGCCGCGCGTTGCGCCGGTGACGAGCACACCCTTCTCATAGCGCAGCGATGCCGACAGCCCGTCAATCTTCGGTTCGGCGGTGAAGGCGAGTGTCTCGTCATCCTTGAGGTTCAAAAAGCGGCGGATACGTGTCTCGAACGCGGCCACATCCTCATCCTCAAAGGCATTGCCCAGCGATAGCATGGGCACGGCATGACGCACCTCGGAAAACTTGCCAGAGGGCCTCGCGCCGACTTTTTGTGACGGACTTTGCGCGTGTACCAGTTCCGGAAAGGCCGCCTCGAGTGCCTCCAGCCTCGCGCGCAAGCCATCATATTCCGCATCTGTAATATGCGGCGCATCGTCCTCGTAATAGGCACGGTCGTGTGCGGCGATTTCTTCCGCAAGGCGGGCGTGCTCGGCAGCCGCTGCCTCCGCTGAGAGCTTTTCGATTTCGGGTATCATGACGCCATCAATTCGTCGGCAGCAGCTCTGGCCGCTTCGGTCACTTCTGCGCCGGAGAGCATGCGGGCAATCTCCTCGCGCCGCTCGCGCCCGTCCAGCGGCACGACACGGGTACGCATGGCCTCGCCCTCTTCTGACTTGGCGATCTTCCAGTGATGACCTGCTCTGGCGGCCACTTGCGGGGAGTGGGTGACAACGAGCGCCTGGCCGCCCTCGGCAAGGCGCACAAGGCGATGACCCACAGCATCGGCAACCGCACCGCCAACACCCTGATCGACCTCGTCAAAGACCATCACGATGCCGCTGTCAGAGCCCGCAAGACACACCTTCAATGCCAGCGCGAAACGCGACAGCTCGCCTCCCGATGCAATCCGGTCCAGCGGACCGAAGGGCGCGCCAGGATTGGTGGAGACCTCGAAGGCGACACTGTCCCAGCCGGAAGGACCGGAGCGGGTCTCATCGGCTGTCACGGAAACCTGAAAGCGGGCTTTTTCGAGCTTCAGTGGCGCAAGCTCGGCCATCACCGCTTTCGACAGGGCCTCGCCAGCCTGCCTGCGGGCCTCGCTCAGGGCGGAGGCGGCGCGCGCATAGTCACCTTGCGCCGCTTTCAGCGCGGCTTCAGCCTCGCGCATGCGCCCCTCGCTATCCGCAACACCGTCCAGGCGGGCTGCAAAATCGGCGCGGAGCGCTGGCAGGGCATCGACCTCGACCTGATGCTTGCGGGCAAGCGCACGCAAGGCAAAGAGGCGTTCCTCCGCCCGCTCCAGTGCGCCCGGCTCCACCTCGAAGGGGGACGCGGCATCGCCCAGTGCGCTTTCGGCTTCGTCGAACTCGATGAGAGCCCGTTCGAGTGCGCCGCTGGCCCTGTCGAGCGCGGTCAGGGCGCTGGCCTGTGCTCCATCACCTTCCACCTCGCCGCCGAGGCTGGCGCGGACGCGTTCGAGGCCTTTCAGCGCCTGATTGAGACGGCTTGCCACCGCATCGGACCCGGCAAAGGCCTGCGAGGCAGCCTGCAGGTCTGACAAGGCGGTCTCTGCCTGCTGCAGGAAGCGCCGCTCCGCTGCCAGCATTGCTTCCTCGCCGGCGCGCGGTTGCAGGGCATCGAGCTCTTCAACCGCATGGCGCAGGAAGGTTTCCTCCTCGGCAGCACGGGCCTTGCCGGCTTCCAGCGCTTCGAGATGGCGGCGTGCCGCGCTCAGGCGCTCATGGGCGCGGGCGGTCTCGGCCAGGCGCGCGTCATTGCGGGCAAACTCGTCAAGCAGATGGCGGTGGGATTTCGGGTCCAGCAGGCCGCGCCCGTCATGCTGGCCATGGATTTCCACCAGAACATCGCCCAGCGCGCGAAGCAGGCCGACGCTTGCGGGCTGGTCATTCACATGCGCGCGCGAGCGGCCATCGGCGGTGATGACCCGGCGCAGGATGACCGGCTCTCCCGGCTCGTAACTGATCCCGGCTTCGTCGAGGAGCGAGAAGGCCACATGCCCGTTGCCAAGCTCGAAGACGGCGATGGCGCTGCCCTGATCAGCACCGGCGCGCACCATGGCACGGTCGGCGCGCTCCCCGCACGCCAGTCCCAGAGCGCCCAGAAGGATCGATTTGCCCGCGCCTGTCTCTCCGGTCAAAGCCGAGAGGCCCGGCTGGAAGGCAAGCTCCAGCCGGTCGATAAGGACGATGTCACGAATGGAGAGGGATGCGAGCATAGGCTCCCCTCATCTCCTGCTGGGCGCTAGCCGAATACCCGGTCGAGCGCGCGCTGCAGCAGGCCCGGATCGGTTTCCTCAACCCCCTCACCCGGCACATCGATGCCGCGCGAGGTAAGCAGAGAGTAGCTGTCCTCATACCATTGCGAGCCGGGGAAGTTGTGACCCAGCACGGCGGCGACCTGACGGGCCTCCTCGGCCACGCCCATGGCGACATAGGCTTCAACGAGGCGATGCAGGGCTTCTGGCACGTGGCTGGTCGTGCCGTATTCGCGGATCACATTCTGGAAGCGGCCAATGGCGGCCAGATGGAAACCGCTACGCAGATACCAGCGGCCAACATCCATGTCCTTGCCAGCCAGGTGGTCGCGCGTCATGTCGATTTTCAGACGGGCATCGCGCGCATAGGGGCTGTCCGGATAGCGCTGCACGACCTGTTGCAGGGCGTCATAGGCGGCCTGCGTTGTCGACTGGTCACGGCCGACATCGTAGATGCGCTCATAGTGGCAAATCGCAATCAGATAGTAGGCATAAGGCGCGCTGGAGCTGCCGGGATGAAGGGCGATGAAGCGCTGCGCGCTGGCAATGGCTTCCTCATAGCGGGTCGCCTGATAATTGGTGAAGGCGGCCATGAGCATGGAACGGCGGGCCCATTCGGAGAACGGGTGCTGGCGCTCGACCTCGTCAAACAGCAGGGCGGCCTCGGTATAGCGGCCACGCTCCAGCTCGCGATAGGCGGCGTTGTAGAGCGTTTCCACCGGACGGGCGACATAGGCCAGCTCGGCGCGGTTGTTATTGCCCTGGCAACCCGCAAGCACGAGGGCGGAAAGGGAAGCGACGAGAGTAAGGCGCGCGGCGTTCAACAAATCCTGGCCCCTTGGCATGGCATGAAAATACTTCGGCCAGAGTCTTCTAGCCGATCAGGGCGAAAGGAAAAAGCATTGTGTCAGCCGGTTGCAGGAACCGGTCCGGCAGCACGCTAGCCGCGGGCGGCACGGCCGGTCTGGCTGGTTTCGGAAATCTCGCTCATCATCACCCATTTCCAGGCCGACGTGTCAGCCATCAGGGCGCGCACCGCGACATTGTTGATGCCGTGACCGGGGCGGGAAGCCTGGTAGAGACCAAGGATCGGCGCACCGGCGAGGTAGAGATCGCCCAGCGCATCGAGAACCTTGTGGCGGACAAACTCGTCGGCAAAGCGCAGGCCTTCTGGATTGGCGACGCCGTCTTCATCGAGAACGATCGCGTTTTCCATCGAGCCGCCACGGGCAAGGCCCGCTTTGAGCAGGGTCTCGTATTCACGACGGAAGCCGAAGGTCCGCGCAGCAGCGATGTCGGTGCGGAAGCCCGCCGGGCTGACCTCGAAGCGATATTGCTGACGGCCGATCACGGCATTGTCGAAATCGATCGAGACATCAATCGCCGGCTGAACCGACGGCAGGAAGACAGCCGTGCGTCCACCGAGCGATACTTCGACAGGCTTGAGAACCCGGATGGCGCGGCGCGGGACCGGCTGGGTCTTCAGCCCTGCATGCTCGATCAGCTCGATGAAAGGCAGGGACGATCCGTCCATCGCCGGCACTTCCGGCCCGTGCAGCTCGACGATCACATCATCCACACCCAGGCCCGCAAAGGCAGCCATGACGTGCTCGACGGTGGAGACGGAGGCGCCTGCCTCGTTGACAAGCGTGGTGCCAAGATCGGTGGAGCGGACAAGGTCATAGCGCGCGGGGATCTGCCGGTCGGCGTGATCGCCATCGGTGCGTTCAAACACGATGCCGGTGCCAGCCGCAGCCGGTTTGAGCACCATGCGCACCCGCGCACCGGTATGCAGGCCGATGCCTGCACATACCGCCGCCTGGGCCAGTGTCGTCCGCTCGGTCATGAAAGCCGCCCGCACCATGGGAATATCTTTCTGTTTTGTATTCGCTTTTTACCCGTTCCGGCCAAGCCCCCTCAGGCGATAGCCGAAACCCCCTCTTCTTCGCACTTGCACACTAGAAGCGCCGCGCATAGAGCGGAATTAAACGATTGTTGCGAATTGAAACATTTGCGCGCAGCGGCAGCAAAAAGCCCCGGACCGTTCGCGATCCGGGGCTTTTCTTGTGGTTTCAGGCCTTGCAGGGACGGGCGTCAGTTCGCCTGACGGCGCAGGAAGGCCGGGATGTCGAGATCGGCGTCATCAAAGCCATCGCCGAACAGATCACCGCTAGGGGCGGTGCGCTGGACCGGTTCAGCCGGCGCCGGAGCACG
The DNA here is from genome assembly GCF_052168375.1 of Glycocaulis sp. NCBI lineage: Bacteria > Pseudomonadati > Pseudomonadota > Alphaproteobacteria > Maricaulales > Maricaulaceae > Glycocaulis > Glycocaulis sp. Next base: position 525 of record NZ_JBQLZR010000110.1, on the reverse strand, counting down.
CTGGGCCTGAGCCGGCGGACGCGGCGCGGTACGCGCCTCTACCGGCGCTGCCGGGGTCTTGGCGCGGCGGCCAAAGAGCGACAGGCCTCGACGGACCGGAGATTCTTCACGCTGTTCCGGCTCTGCCGGAGTGGCGGGCGCACGGCGGATGGAATCGGCCATCGCGGCGAGGCGTTCCTGGTGCAGGACGACTTCAGGCCGGGTGTCGACCGGTTCCGCTGCCGGAGCAGCCGTATAGGCGTCAGGCGCGGAAAGCGCGTCGTCAACGGCATCTGCCCGTACCGGTTCGGCGTGAACGTCCTCGACCGGCTCCTGTACCGGCTCGGGGATCTGGCGTTCCTGTGCGGCACGCCAGGCAGCGGCCTTGGCATGAATGCCACCATCGGCGGGCGCCTTGGCGCGCGGTGCTTCCGGCTCATCGTTCAGACGGCGCACGAGCGGCTGGCCGGGACGGCTGATTTCGCGCGGCTTCATCGTGCTGACGAGGTTGGACGGCTCGGCGCGGCGGCGCGGATCAGACGCCAG
>NZ_JBQLZR010000109.1:0-10141 GCF_052168375.1 Glycocaulis sp. | reverse complement strand
CATCGGCAATACGGTCGTCAAATCCAGCGCCCGGAAAGTGCGCCGCATTGGCGGCGGCAAGGTGATTGCGGGCTTTGCCGGCGCCACCGCCGATGCCTTTGCGCTCTTCGAACGCCTGGAAGGCAAGCTGGAAGCCCATTCCGGCCAGCTGGCGCGCGCTTGCGTGGAGCTGGCAAAGGACTGGCGTACAGACCGCTATCTGCGCCGTCTGGAAGCCATGCTGATCGTTGCGGACGCGAGCGAGACCTTCCTCATCACCGGGGCGGGTGATGTGCTGGAACCCGAACACGGCATCGCGGCCATCGGGTCAGGGGGCAATTTCGCGCTTTCGGCCGCACGCGCGCTTCTCAGCTACGAGGATGATCCGGAAAAGATCGCCCGCAATGCGATGGAGATCGCCGCCGAAATCTGCGTCTTCTCCAACAGCAATCTGACTGTGGAGCGTCTGGGGTAGGGTTGGCGCCTCTTGACGCAACAGTTCAATCAGGTTCCCGGGCTTGCCTGTCCCCGTGAAAATGGGGAACCCGGGATCCAGACTTGCAATCGCCAGATATTCCCATGGGTCCCGGCTCGGGGGCCGGGACCCCGGCGGAAAGATCAGATAACTCTTCATTCCCGCCTGAGCTGGAACGACGCCACTATCGCGTTTCACCGGCGCAAGCCGGTGCCCAGTAAAACTCTGGGTCCCGACTTTCGTCGGGAAAACGATGCTCTTGGCAAAAACCCCTAACCTCGCGCCTCTTCATACGCCCAGTCGAGCCAGGGGCAGAGCGCGGCGATGTCGTCAGCATCGATTGTCGGGCCGCACCAGATGCGAAGACCCGGCGGAGCCTTGCCATAAGCAAGGATATCGAGCGCCGCGCCTTCGCGTTCGAGGATTTGCGCCATGCGTTTCGCGAGAGCACGCAAGGCCTCCGCATCGAGCGCTTGCGTCTCCGGTCCGGCAAATTTCAGCGTCACCGACGTGTTGGAGCGTATCGCGGGATCACTGGCCACGAACTCCACCCAAGGCGTCTTCTCCGCCCACCCTTCCAACACCGCAAGATTGGCATGGGAGCGGGCCACGAGGCCCGGCAGTCCGCCCTCGCGCGCAGCCCAGCGCAGCGCATCGAGAAAGTCTTCGGTGGCCAGAAGGGACGGTGTATTGATCGTCGAGCCTTCAAACATCGCCGATTGCTCGTCGCCTGCATCAAAGAGCGAGAATACCGCCGGCACCGGCCATTCGGGCCGCCAGTCCTTTAGCCTCGCACGGGCGCGCGGTGACAGGACCAGCATGCCGTGCTGGGCCTCCCCGCCAAGGCATTTCTGCCAGGAAAAGCTCGTCACATCGAGCTTGTCCCAAGGCAATTCCATCGCAAAGGCCGCCGAAGTGGCATCGCACAAGGTCAGCCCTTCGCGCGTGTCCGAAATCCAGTCCGCATTGGGCACTTTCAGGCCCGCCGCCGTGGCGTTCCAGGTAAAGAGGATGTCGCGCGCGGGATCAGCCTGCGACAGATCTGGCAGCGCGCCATAGGGCGCATCGAACACGCGCAGATCGGCCAGCTTCAACTGGCTTTTCGCGTCTTTCAGCCAGCGCTCGCCGAACGCATCCCAGCTGAATACATCGACGCCGCGCTGCCCCAGCATGCACCACATCGCCGCCTCGAACGCACCCGTATCAGAGGCAGGCGTTATGAGGATGCGATAATCAGCCGGGATTTCCAGGATCGCGCCCGCGCGCTCGATCGCTTCGCCGAGGCGCTGCTTGGGCAGGCTCGCCCTGTGACTGCGGCCCAGCGAGGCCGTACCGAGTGCTGCTGGCTCCCACCCGGGGCGCTTGCGCGTCGGACCGCTGGAAAAGCGCGGGTCGGCCGGTCGGATCGAAGGTTGGCTGGGCATGGGCAATACGCCTTGAAGCACATGGACGCTCAAATGATCCAACTGGCGTAGGATGCTCCTTCGTGAGCGTCAAATCCCAAGTGGGCCCGCGCGGCCAGATTCCGGTTGAAACCGGAAGGCTCGCGATCCACGCTAGGGTGAATGGCAGGCTGGAGCGAGCCCAATGCCCGCTGGCACGATGATTTCCGCAATCGCACCTTGCCTGCAGCCTTGCGTGAAGGCCCGGCGCATCTGCGCGTCGAGCGGGGCGGCACTGGCCATGATCTGGTGCTTGTCCCGCAGCGCGCCTGCGTCAGGGAGATCAGGCTGGTCCACGCCGACCTGGCGGAAGGGCGCCGCCAGCCTGTCTGGATCGCGGGTGACACGATGTTTGTCGAGCGCGAGTTTGCCGGAACCCATGGCGATGACCGCGTGCAGCAATTCATGGCGCTCGCTCTGGCCCGCCATGTCAGCTCTGACCGCAACTGGAGGGCGGCCATAGAGCGCGCCCTTCAGGGGCCGGACGTGATCGGCTTCGCCCTCGGCCTTGACGCCATGGACGAGCTGGCCGGTCGCGGGCCGCAGCATACGCCCCCTCGCCAGCGCAGACCGTCGCAGACCGAGGTCCGGCTCGCGGCGTTATTGCTCCTTCAGGCGCGGGACACTCCAGAGGACAGCTAGACGTCCGTGCCCGGCTCCATGCGCGCCGGGGCGCTGCCAAAGAGGTTCGCATCGGCCAGTGTCCAGCCGTGATGGACCGGGCCCGATCCGGCACCAAAGCCGGGCGCACGCCTGATCGCCTCGTGCAGATAGTCGCCCGCCTGCTCAACTGCCCGGTCGAGCGGCAGGCCCTGCGCCATCAGCGCGGCAATCGCGCTTGCCAGCGTGCAGCCCGTACCATGGGTGTGCCGGGTGCGGATGCGCGGACGGGCGAACATGCGCATGCCGTTGCGCGTCACCAGCACGTCCATCACCTGAGGGCCATCGAGATGCCCGCCCTTGATGAGGGCTGCGCGCGCACCGAGCTTCAACAGGGCTTCGCCGGCCGCGCGCTGCTCGTCCACATCCTGGATTGTGATGCCGGTTAGCGCCTCGGCCTCCGGCACATTAGGAGTGACGAGCGCCGCCCGGCGGATGAGCTGGCCTTTAAGGGCCTCGACCGCGCTGTCCTCGACCAGGCGCGCGCCGGAGCTTGCCACCATGACCGGATCGACGATGAGCGGGATGAGTTCCGCGCCCGCCTCGTCCAGCGCGCTGACGACCGTCGCGATCACCTCTGCCGTCGCCAGCATGCCGGTCTTGATCGCATCGGCGCCGATATCATCCAGCACGGCGGCAATCTGGCCCGACACGATATCCATCGGCGCGCCATGCACGGCGGTCACACCTTTGGTGTTCTGAACCGTCAGCGCGGTGATGGCCGTTGCGGCATAGCCGCCGAGCGCGGTGACCGCCTTGATATCGGCCTGGATGCCCGCCCCGCCAGAACTGTCCGATCCGGCAATGATGAGGACGCGGCCCTTGGGTTCGGGGGGCAGGTCGGTCTCGGTCTCGGCCATGGGTGTTCTCCGATGCTTGGCGCTCCTGTCGCCGCGTTCTAGCCTTGCTGCCTGACAAAGAGAACCGCCGGGGAGGGCAGACAGATGAAACACACCATCGCCGCTGTGATGGGCGCAAGCCTTCTGGCGCTGGCGGCCTGCTCGCAGCCCCCCGCAACGCCGGACGCCATCGAGGCCAATCCCTCAAACCGGACAGAGCAGGCACTGGCGGAGAGTCTCGCCGAGGCGATCCGTTTCGAAACCATAGCCGAGCTGGGCAATCCCGACGCCAGCCGCGCCGAGTTCGACGCCTTCCGGGACTGGCTGGCCGTCAGCTTCCCGCTGGTTCACGCGCAGATGAACCCGCAAGACATCCTTCACGGCTCGCTCTGGTACACGCTGGAAGGAACGAACCCGGCGCTCGACCCGGTTGTCATCCTCGCCCATCAGGACGTCGTACCCGTGGAGCCGGGTACCGAAGGCCAGTGGGACCACCCGCCCTTCGCCGGCACGATTGCGGACGGCTATGTCTGGGGACGCGGCGCGCTCGACATGAAGGGCTTCCTCGTCATGGCGCTCACCGCCATGGAGACACTGCTGGAAGAGGGCTTCACCCCGGAGCGCACCATCCATATCGGGCTTGGCCATGACGAGGAGGTCGCCGGCACGGGCGCAGCGGCCATGGCCGCACGTCTGGAGCAGGAGGGCCGGCGCGCCTGGTTCGTGCTGGATGAAGGCGGCACCTCGATTGACACCTTCCCCATGACGGGCGGACCGGTCGGCCTCATCGGTGTCGGCGAGAAGGGCTCACTGACGGTAGAGATCATTGCCCGGGCGCGCGGTGGCCATTCCTCCACACCGCCTGCCGAAACGGCCATCGGCCTGATGTCGCGCGCGGTGAACGCGATTGTGGACACACCGTTCGAGCACGCCATCGAGCATCCCATTCCCGACATGATGCGCGCCCTTGCACCGGAGATGGAGGGCATGACCGGCTTCGTGATGGCGCGGCCCGGCCCGTTCGCGCCCGTGCTGCGCGGCCAGCTCATGGCCGATGACGCAACCCGCGCCACGATCGGCACCACCATTGCGCCGACAATCGTGTCGGGCGGAACCGTGGCCAATGTCCTGCCGCAGGAAGCCCGCGCCATCATCAATCTGCGCCTGCATCCGCGCGACACGACTGACAGCGCCCTTGCCCATATGCGCGAGGCTGTCAGCCATCTGGACGGGGTGACGATCGAGCCGGTCAGCGGCTTCAACGCGCCGCAGATCAGCCCCACTTCCGGCCGGGCCTGGGAGATCATCGCCGGCGCCGCCGTCACCAGCCTGCCTGACGGCGCACCGGTCGTGCCGAACCTTCTGACCGCCGCCACCGACTCGCGCGCCTTCCGCGATGTTGCCGACAACATCTACCGCTATGCGCCCATGCGCATGGAGATGGACGATCTTGCCCGCATTCACGGCGATAATGAACGCATCCGTACCGACGCCCTGCCTGGCATGGTCAGCTTCTTCCGTACCGTGATCCACGAGGCCGGGATGGAGGGGTGAGGGGCTTCTAGATCCCTTTCATCGTTCCCGCCCCCGCCGGCGCGGGGATAAACTCCACCGGGAACCCAGATTTAAAAAAAACCACACCGGCGTTTTCCCGACGAAAGTCGGGAACCCGCTCTTTGCTGGACCCCGGCCTGCGCCGGGGAAACGCGTTGAATGATATCTGGAGAAGACCCCCCTCCTGCACCCCTCCCCTTGCCCTTTGCGTGTTCAGCGCCTTAGCTGGAGCCAACATGTTCCACGGGGAGATTTTCCATGCTGCGCTCGCTTCTTACCGCCGCTGCCCTCACGCCTCTGTTCTGCGCAGCCACCCTGTCACAGGAACCGGCGGCTGAGCTTTCCGAGCTGGAGGTGCGCGAGATTCACGACCGGCTCTTCACACTCGACACCCATGTCGACATCCCGACCGGCTACGCCACCCACACGCTCGATCCCAATACCTGGACGCGCCTGCAGGTGGACCTGCCCAAGATGCGCGCCGGCGGGCTCGATTCGGCATTCTTCATTGTCTATGTCGGCCAGGGCCCGCTGGACGATGAGGGCTATGGCGTGGCCCGCGCCCGCGCCGAGGAAACCTATCAGGCGATCATGCGCATGGTGCGCGCCAATCCCGAACGCATAGCGCTGGCCACCACCGCCGACGAGGTGGAAGCCATTCACGAATCCGGCCGCCTCGTGGCGCTGATCGGCATCGAGAACAGCTATTTCATGGCCGAAAATATCGAGGAGGAAGTGCCGCTCTGGGCCGCCCGAGGCGCGCGCTATGCCTCGATCACCCATTTCGGAAACAACCAGTTCGGCGGCTCGTCCAACCCGAACCTGTCCACCGGCGATCCGGTGGAGGATCCGGGCCTGACCGATCTGGGCCGCCGCCTTGTCGAGCTGCTGAACGATCATGGCATCATGGTCGACATCTCTCATGTCGGACCGCAGACCTCTCTGGAAGCGATCCGCATGTCGCGCGCGCCGGTCATTGCCAGCCATTCGGGCGCCCGCGCCGTCTATGACCATCCGCGAAACCTCACCGACGAATTGCTCGAGGCCGTGCGTGACAATGGCGGCGTGGTGCAGATCGTCGCCTTCCGTTCCTATCTGCGCGCCATCGATGCCGGCCTGACGGCGGCCATCGCCGAACTGCGCAGCGAGTACGGCCTCGACACGCCGGGCGGTTGGGAGCGCTCCACCCCGCAAAGCCGGGCTGAATACCAGGACCGACTTGCAGCCCTGCGCGAAGAATATCCCGACGCGACCGTGGCGGACATGGCCGACCATATCGACCATGCCGTCAGCGTTGCCGGCATCGACCATGTCGGCATCGTGTCCGATTTTGATGGCGGCGGCGGCGTGCGCGGCTGGGACAATGCCGCCGAGACGGCGAACGTGACGGCGGAATTGCTGCGCCGGGGCTATTCCGAAGAGGACATGGCCAAGCTCTGGGGCGGCAATGTGCTGCGCGTCATGCGCGCGGTGGAGGCTGCCGCCACCCGCTAGCGCCCGATCTGCGGATCAGGCGAGCACCGTTCGAAGCGGCGCAGCCGCGTGCCATCGGGCAGGCGGCCCTCGCGCACATAAGTTTCTGCAATGCCGACACCGCGCGGCTCGAAACCGGCGCTCTCCAGCATGAGTTCGCCGGAATCCAGGCGGACAAGCTGCGCCGTGAACTGTCCGGTCAGCATGCCGCTGGAAATACCGCTCTCGTAAATCCCGACTGTATGGATGCGCCCGCCGCGCAAGGACACGGACTGGCTGCCCTCAGCCAGCGGCTCCATGTCGGCGCCGGTCAGGGTGAAGGCAAAACCGTCGCTGGAAAGATCGCCCTCAATCAACCCGGTATTGGCCGAACGATAGTGCGGCGGGCGGGCAAGCAGGTATATGTCGAGCGTGTGGACCTGCCCTGCAGCGCCGCAGGCTGACCCGCCCTCCTCGCTCCGCTCGGCATAATGACCGCTCAGGAGGAAGGCCGGTTCCGGCACTTTCTCCGCCTCGGCCTGGGCAAGGCCTGCTAGCAGGGCCAGCACTACAATCATCACCGCCTCCACATGCATGGCAGGGCGTTTCAGCCTGCTGCAAGGGGATGAACCCTGCCTGAACGCGGACCTTGAGGCTCGCAGCTTGCAAAATGCCATGACGGGGTTCATCCTCGCCAGCAGAAGTTCCAAGGGGCGCCCCGTGTTTGTACGGGGCTGAGACAGCACCCTCAGGACCGGATCCGGGTCATGCCGGCGTCGGGATGGAATGCACCACTGGCAGGTCCCCCTGCCCGTTTCGGCGCGCGCTTTCCCGTCACAGGCCTGACCCTTCACAGCATCCGCCCGTCCGGCGGCTGCCATTGTCAGGAGAGCGCCCGATGACATCTATCCGACTTGCCGCCATCACCGGCCTTCTGGCCGCCGGACACCTTGCCGCCGCCCATGCGGCCCAGCCGGCAGACAGCCCGTCCGATGCAGAAGCCTTGCACGCTCTGCTGATCGAGCAGGCCGAAACGCTGGTGCCGTCGGTCTGGCAGACTGGCGAGCCGGCGCCCGAAAGCGCGCTCGCCTACTGGATATTGCCGAAAATCGATGTCGAGGCGGAACGCTCCGCCGAATGCACCGCACTTGCCGATGCGCCCGGCCTCCATGATTGCACGCTAAGCTTTGTCTCTGCGCCGCAGGATGAGGGCGATGAGCCCGTCACCGCGCTCTATCGCTTCACCGTGCAAGCAAGCGCGGACGGGTCCCTGACCCTTCACAGCCCGGCCGTGCGCTGGGCCGTTATCGGCTAGCCGCCTCCTCCTTTTTGAAAGCACCCCCTCATGAACAAGCCCGTCAGCCAGTCCGAATTCCCGACCCCGAAAGTCACCACCGGCCCGCTGGCCGGGTCGCGCCGCGTGTATTCCAACCCTGAGGCCGCGCCGCATCTGGCCGTGCCGCACCGGGAGATCGAGCTGCACCCCACGGCGATGGAGCCGCCGGTGCGCGTCTATGACTGCTCCGGCCCCTATACCGATCCGGCGGCGAGCATAGACGTGGAAAAGGGCCTGCCCCGCACCCGCATCGAGTGGGTGAAGGCACGCGGGCATGTCGAGGAATATGAGGGCCGCGCCCTCTCCCCGCTCGATAATGGCGGCGCGACGGGCAAGTATCTCGCCAGAGCCTTTCCGGTGCGCCACAAACCCTTGCGCGGCACCGGCACGGGCCCTGTCACGCAGATGGAATTTGCACGGGCCGGGATCATCACAGACGAGATGATCTACGCCGCCGAGCGCGAAAATCTGGGCCGGGCGCGAGCGCTCGCCGGCGCGGCGGAACGCCATGGCGACGGGGAGAGCTTCGGCGCGAAACTGCCCCAGTTCGTGACGCCGGAATTTGTCCGCGACGAGATCGCGCGCGGCCGGGCGATCATTCCGGCAAACATCAACCATGGCGAGCTGGAGCCCATGGTGATCGGGCGCAATTTCCTGGTGAAGATCAACGCCAATATCGGCAATTCCGCCGTCGCCTCTTCGGTCGAGGAAGAGGTGGACAAAATGGTGTGGGCTATCCGCTGGGGCGCCGACACGGTGATGGACCTCTCCACCGGCAAGAACATCCACAACACGCGCGAATGGATACTGCGCAACTCGCCCGTCCCCATCGGGACCGTGCCGATCTATCAGGCGCTGGAGAAAGTGGGCGGCATCGCCGAGGACCTGAATTTCGACATCTTCGCCGACACGCTGATCGAGCAGGCCGAACAGGGCGTCGACTATTTCACCATTCATGCCGGGGTGCGCCTGCCCTACGTGCCGCTGACCGCCAACCGCGTGACCGGCATCGTGTCGCGCGGCGGCTCCATCATGGCCAAATGGTGCCTCTCCCACCACAAGGAGAGTTTCCTCTATGAGCGCTTTGACGAGATCTGCGAGATCATGCGCGCCTATGACGTCTCCTTCTCGCTGGGTGACGGCCTGCGACCGGGGTCCATCGCCGACGCCAATGACCGCGCCCAGTTTGCCGAGCTGGAGACGCTGGGCGAGTTGACGAAGCGCGCCTGGGACCGGGGCTGCCAGGTGATGATCGAAGGGCCGGGCCACGTGCCCATGCACAAGATCAAGGCCAATATGGACAAGCAGCTGGACGTGTGCGGCGAGGCACCCTTCTACACGCTGGGTCCGCTCACGACCGATATCGCGCCCGGCTATGACCACATCACGTCCGGCATCGGCGCGGCCATGATCGGCTGGTTCGGCACCGCCATGCTTTGCTATGTCACGCCGAAGGAGCATCTGGGCCTGCCCGACCGCAATGACGTGAAGACCGGTGTCATCACCTACAAGATTGCCGCCCATGCCGCCGATCTCGCCAAGGGCCACCCGGCGGCGAAGCTCCGCGATGACGCGCTTTCACGCGCCCGCTTCGAGTTCCGCTGGGAGGACCAGTTCAACCTCAGCCTCGACCCCGACACGGCCCGCGATTTCCACGACCAGACCCTGCCCAAGGAAGCCCACAAGGTGGCGCATTTCTGCTCCATGTGCGGGCCGAAATTCTGCTCGATGAAGATCACGCAAGACATTCGCGACCAGTTCGGCACGGCCCGCGCCCCGAACGAGGCGGAAGCAGAGCAGGGCATGGCGGAGATGAGCGAGAAGTTCAGGGAGCTGGGCGGCGAGGTGTATGTAGAGAAGGAGTGAGCTGCTCCTTCAACCTGCCACCTCCCTCGTCACCCCCACGCAGGTGGGGGTCCAGAGCTACTTCGCACCTGCCTTCGCCCTGTGATCTCTGGGTTCCCGCCTGCGCCTGTCCCCGCGCAGGCGCGGACGGGAACGACGAGGGGCTTGACGTCCCAGATGCGTTTCACCGGCGATAAGCCGGTGCCCAGTCCACTTTTCTGGATCCCGGCGTTCGCCGGGGAAACGAAGGGGTGGTGGATAAGGGTCCGATATCGGGAAGAACAAAAAGAATGGACCCCGGCTCAGGGGCCGGGGACCCGGTATTGTTGGCTGTTGGAAAACCTTGCCAGTTATCGCCGCATTATCTGCCGGGTTTCCGGTCAAGCGAAGCGCAGAACCGGGATCCAGTCTGTCCGTGCTTCTAGACCCCGACTTCCGTCGGGGAAACGCATGAGGGGATCGATCCAGCACCGCCATCCCCGCCGGATTTCCGGTCAGGGGTTAGCAACGGATGGCGCGGGCGGCCATGAAAAGACCGGACGCGAACGTTCAAACGGGC
>NZ_JBQLZR010000108.1:0-4666 GCF_052168375.1 Glycocaulis sp. | reverse complement strand
GGTTCCGCCACCGGCTCGCGAGGCGATGAAACCTTGCGTCAGGATCACATCATGGGGCGCCAGGCGCGCGATGAGAGCTTCGTCGCGCTCTTCGGAAACCGCGTTGTCGAGCCAGCTGCGCGTCTCGTCTGCGGTGCTGGTGCCGGTCAGCACATCGCGCGCATCCAGTCCGTCAGCCGCAACACCCAGCTTGTGCAGAAGCGCAAGGCCGAGCGCCGATGCCATGAGTTCGCCCAGCGCCATGGTCTCGGCGCGCACGCGCGCACTGGCCTCACCTACAAGCGCCATGCCGGCGGCAAGCGCATCGAGGCGTGAGAACCAGGGCGCCAGAAGCGCTTCGCCGTCGAGACCGGCTTCCCTTGCAAAATCGAGATGGCGCTGGCGGATGGCGGCCGCGGCGGCCTCGCCCTCACCGGCAAGTGCCAGACCGGGCAGCGCTTCGAGCAGGTTCGAAATGCCCGACAGCGCCGAATGCACGATCAGCACGCGCTCGCCTTCGGCCAGGCGTTTTCGGGCGAGACGCGCGATGATTTCCCAGTTCTTGGGGCGCGCCACCGAGGTGCCGCCAAACTTCATCACGATAAGGGAACGCGCCGTCATGGCCTTGCTGTCCTGGTCCGTTCATCCGCACACTGCGGACACAAACCCTTTCCTTTAGCGCTTATGCTGCGCTGCGCAACGGGCATGGGTGTTTGCACTTCACCTGCCGTCATGCCACTGACACGCCGCCGCGTTATCGCAGCGCGCATGTCTGGCCCGGCCTCGAAGGATTCCTCGATGACCCCAATCCGCTTTTTCCTCGCCCTTGCAACGGCTTGCGCTCTTGGCGCGTGCGCAAGCGTGGACGCTCCGTCCGATACGGATCTTGCGGGCGACGAGCCGATTGTCCTGATGATCGGTGTGGACGGGCTGACGGCTGATGCGCTCGACCGCTTCGAGGCCCCCAACCTGCAGGCGCTGGCCGATCGCGGCATCCGCCCGCATGGCATGGTGCCGGTGATGCCGAGCGTGACCTTCACCAATTTCTACTCCATCGCGACCGGGCTCTATCCGGAAGATCACGGCATGATCAACAATCATCCGTTTGACCGCGAGCTCAACGAAGGCTTCGTCAACCCGATGAGCGCGCAGGACAGCCGCTGGTGGGCTGGCGAACCGATCTGGATCACGGCAGAGCGTCAGGGCCTGTCGACCGCCATCATGTTCTGGCTGGGCAGTGAGGTGGAATTCGCCGGTGACCGCCCGACGCGCTGGACGCCCTACGAGCACAACAAGCCCTATGAGGAGCGCGTGGCCGAGGTTCTTGCCTGGTTTGACGCACCCGCAGCGGAACGCCCGCGCTTTGCCGCCGTCTATTTCGATCTGGTGGACACGATCGGCCACCGCACCGGCGCCAACACGCCCGAGGTTGGCCAGGCCATTGCCACGATTGACCGCCATGTCGGCGATCTGGTTGCGGGGCTTGAGGCGCGCGGGCTCCTGGACCAGACCAATATCATCATCGTCTCCGACCATGGCATGGCGACCAATCCGGAAGACCAGGTTGTCCATGTCGACCAGTGGATCGATTTCAGCACGGTATATATTCCCGAGCTGGAAGGGCGCGGCGGTAATGGCTACCGCCCCTTCCTGAACGTCTATGGCGAGCCGGAAGCCATCGACGCGGCCTATGAGGCGCTGCAAGGCGCGCATCCGCACATGCGTGCGTGGCGGCGCGGCGAGATGCCTGCCCATTTCCGCTTTGACCACCCGTCGCGCGGGCCGGACCTGTTCGTTCTGGCCGATGCAGGCTGGGCCCTGAGTGCGCGTGACCTGCCTATGGGGCCTTACCGGTCGCTCGGTGTTCACGGCTATGAGAATATCGACCCTGTCATGCATGCGGGCTTCATCGCGGCAGGCCCTGCCTTCCCGCAAGGCGAGCGCCCGGACGTGTTCGAGAACATCAATGTCTACCTGCTGATCGCCTGCATACTGGGTCTCGACCCGGCGGAAACCGAAGGCGATCCGGCTGTGGTTTCCGCGCTGACCGGCGGACGGTGTACGGCGCAATAGCTAAGACCACCGGCTTTTCCAGCTTCGCCGCTTGGCCTCGCTTGCGGGACGGGCTATCGAGGAAGGACTTTGAGTCTGTCTGCCAGAGGGAAGGAAGCCTCCATGTCCAACGCGCCACACCGCATCACCTTCATCGCCTCGACGTTTTCTGCGGCTGCGCTGGAATTCCATCGCGGACGGATGTCTGAGCGCGGCTACCGCATGGAAGGCCGTATCGAGCCGACCGTGTTCCAGCGTATCAATGATGACGGCTCGACCAGCGACGAGTTTGGCGGCGAACCGGTCTTCACGGTGACGTTCATCAAGCGTGAGGACTAGGGAAAGGTCTTGAACGCCGTGCTGCCCGCCAGCCCTGTCCGGCCTGAGGCCGTTGCCGACACTTTCGAACCTGCTGCCAGCGCCGCACAGGCCGTCGACCGGTTGAGCGCACTCTACACCCGCTCGGTCGCGGCCTTGCGTCAGGCGCTGAAGACCTATCTCGATGGCGGCTTGCCGCCGGGCGGTGCAGACCGGGCTTCAGGGCTTTTTGCATATCCTGAGCTGCGCATCACCTACCGTCCTGACGGGCCGGTGCCGCCGCTCAGCCGTGCCTTCGGCAAGTTTTCCGAAAGCGGCGTCTACACCCAGACCATCACCCACCCGGAGCTTTTCCGGGACTATCTGACCGAGCAGGTCTCCCTGCTGCAGGGCGAGTACGACATACTGGTCGAGACCGGGCTTTCCACGCAGGAGATTCCCTTCTCCTACGTCCTTGATGGTGCCGAGGATCTCGACATGGACGGGGCTGCGCCAGCCGAGCTGGTGCGCCATTTCCCGTACGCAGACCTGTCGCGGATTGATGATGCACTGCCCAATGGCGAGCGCCCCTCCATCCCGGGCACTCCGCGCCCGCTATCACTCTTCGATGGCGCGCGCACCGATTACTCGCTGCAGCGTATCAAGCACTATACCGGCACGCCGTTCGAGGATGTGCAGGACTTCATCCTGTTCACCAATTATCACCGCTATGTCGATGCGTTCGTCGCCTGGGCGGCAGAGCAGCTTAAAGCCGACAACGAGTATGAATCGCTGTCAGCGGCCGGTTTCGTGCATGTCGATGCCAGCACGGAAGACCCGCTCAGCGTCGTGGAAAGCGCGCCTTGGCGGCGCTTCCAGATGCCGGCCTATCACCTCAAGGCCCCCGGACGGCGCGGCATCACGCTGGTCAATATCGGGGTCGGTCCCTCGAACGCGAAGAACATCACCGACCATCTGGCCGTGATGCGTCCGGAATGCTGGCTGATGATCGGTCATTGCGGCGGTCTTCGCCATTCCCAGCGTCTTGGCGACTATGTGCTGGCGCACGCCTATCTGCGCTATGACGCGGTACTGGACCGGGACCTGCCGGTTGAAATCCCGATCCCGCCGATTGCAGAAATCCAGATCGCCCTGCAGGACGCGGTAAAGCGGGTCAGCGGCGACAAGGGCGAGGCGCTCAAACGGCGGCTGCGCACCGGCACGGTCGTGACCCATGCCGACCGGAACTGGGAGCTGCGCTATCTGCAGGAAGCCAGGCGCATCAATCAGTCACGCTCCATCGCGGTGGACATGGAAAGCGCCACGATTGCCGCAAACGGTTTCCGCCTGCGCGTGCCCTACGGCACCTTGCTGTGCGTGTCCGACAAGCCCCTGCATGGCGAGCTGAAGCTGCCGGGTGCTGCGAACCGCTTCTACAACAAGTCGGTGTCGGAACACCTGCTTGCCGGTATAGAAACGGTCCACATCCTGAAGGCGGCAGGCTCGGAAGCCCTGCATTCGCGCAAGCTGCGCAGCTTTGACGAGCCGCCTTTCCGCTAGGCGCTGCGGGCCTTGCCGGCCTTGAGCGGTTCGGGCGCGGTTTCGCCATTGATCCGGATACGGGTGCCCAGCTGCGCGACGATCCCGATGGGTGCCGGACGTCCGAGCAGGAAGCCCTGCCCCTCGTCGCAGCTTTCCGAATGGAGAAGCGTCAGCTGTTCCTGGGTCTCGATCCCTTCGGCGAGAACCGGGATGGACAGGCTCTTGGCCAGTGCCAGCACCGCGCGCACCACGGCCAATGAACGCTGGTCGGTCTTCAGCTCGTCGGTGAAGGACTTGTCCAGCTTGATCTTGTCGAACGGGAAGGTCCGCAAGGTATCGAGCGAGGAGTAGCCCGTGCCGAAATCATCAAGCGCGATGGAGACACCCAGCGCCTTGATCTGACGCATGATGTGCAGCGATTGGGCCTTGTCCTTGATAAGGGCGGTTTCGGTCAGCTCGATCTCGAGGCGTGCCGGCGGCAGGCCGGTCTCGATCAGAACCTGATGGATCTGCTGGGGCAGGCTGATATGGGTCAGCTGGATCGCCGAGAGATTGACGGCCACCTTGTGCGGATGCGGCCAGGAGGCTGCATCGAGGCAGGCCTTGCGCAGCACCCAGTCACCCAGCGGCAGGATCAGGCCATTGGCCTCGGCCAGCGGAATGAAGTCCGCCGGAGAGATCGGACCTTTTTCCGGGTGCGTCCAGCGCAGAAGTGCCTCGTAACCGCGCACCTCGCCGGTGCCGATCGCGGTCTGGACCTGATAGTGCAGGGTCAGCTCGTTGTTATCGATGGCGT
>NZ_JBQLZR010000107.1:0-1061 GCF_052168375.1 Glycocaulis sp. | reverse complement strand
CCGGCGATGTATTACACGCTGGTTTTCCTGGGATACCCCGAACACGCCATGCACGCGGCGGTAGGCACCTCGCTCAGCGTGATCGTCATCACCTCGGCCCGTTCGGTCATGGCGCACGCAAGGCGCGGCGCGGTCGACTTTGCCGTGCTGAAGGCCTTGTGCCCGTGGATCGTGGCCGGCGCGCTGGCAGGCTCGGCGATTGCAGGCCTCATCCCCACCCAAGGCCTTGTCGTCATCTTTGCGCTGACGGCGCTGGTCCTGTCGCTGCAATTCTTCTTTGGCCGGGCCGACTGGAAGCTGGGTGACGATCTGCCGGGGCAACCATTCCGCGCGATGCTGGCCGGGTGCATCGGCATCATGTCCGCCCTGATGGGCATTGGCGGGGGCGTGTTCGGCGTCACCCTGCTGACGCTTTTCGGACGCTCCATCCATGTCGCAGTGGCAACCGCAGCCGGGTTCGGTGTGGCCATCGGCCTGCCGGCGGCGCTTGGCTTTGTCATTACGGGCTGGGGCGTTGCAGAGCGTGCGCCTTTCTCGCTCGGCTTTGTCTCCATGCCCGGCTTTGCGCTGCTGGCCATCACAGCTGTATTCGTGACTCCGCTGGGGGCAGCACTCGCGCATCGCCTCAACGCTGCCCGCCTGCGTCAGGCCTTTGCGGTGGGTCTGGCCCTGGTCGCCCTCAACATGCTCCGCTCTGCGGTGTGGGGGTAGGAGGCGATCCATGACCATCCGCCATGAGACCAAAGCCCGCATCGCGATCATCACCATCGACCGGCCGGAGCGGCGCAATGCGGTGGACGGACCCACCGCGCAGGCGCTGGCCGATGCCTTCCGGCGGTTTGATGCTGATGAGGATGCAGACATTGCCATCCTCACCGGTGCGGGCGGGACGTTCTGTGCGGGAGCAGACCTCAAAGCCATTGCGAATGGCACGCCAAACCGTACCGAGCCCACCGGTGACGCCCCGATGGGACCGAGCCGGATGGTTCTCTCCAAGCCGGTGATCGCCGCGATCGAAGGCCACGCTGTAGCAGGCGGGCTGGAGCTTGCCTTGTGGTGCG
>NZ_JBQLZR010000106.1:0-3741 GCF_052168375.1 Glycocaulis sp. | reverse complement strand
GAGAGCGCCTTGGCTATCGCTTCAGGTATGGAGAGATCCGAACGCACCAGAGCCGCGATCAGTCCCAGCACGAAGAAGAGGATGGGCGGCGAGATCAGATTGGCTTCCGCCAGCGTGAAAATGTCCAATCGATGCCCCCCGGCTGCTGCTGGCGCTACTCAGCGGCCTGCTTCGGTTTCCACGAGTGAACGTAATCGAGATTCTCGACGCTGGAAGCACCTTCGCCCACATCCAGCGGATCACGCGTGTCGATCATCACGGCATACTCGTCCGTCGCCGGCTTTTTCTGGGTCAGCATGTTGGCCAGTGCCTTGGGGTGGGGGCCATGGGTGAAGCCTGCCGGATGGAAGGTCATCATGCCGGCATCGATACCGTCGCGGCTGAAGAAATCGCCCGCGTGGTAGAACAGCACTTCGTCATAGTCGTTATTGTTGTGGAAGAACGGCACCTTCAGCGCGCCCGGATCGGTCTCGAAGGGACGCGGCGCAAATGTGCACACCACGAACCGGTCAGACAGGAAGGTCGTGTGGGCGCTCGGCGGCACATGATAGCGATGGCTCATCAGCGGGCGGATGTCGCGCACGTTCAGGCGCACCGGGTAAAGCTCGCCATGCCAGCCCGCCGCATCGAGCGGGTTATAGGGATAGGTGATACGGCTCACTTGGCCGCGCTTCTTCACATGGACCACCCATTCATGGTCCTCATCGGCCTGCTGGGCGCGGAACGCCTCGTCCATGGACGGCACATCGAGCACGGCCGGGTCAAAGATCGCATGCGGGCCGACAAGGCCGCGGTCCGGCAAGGTGTAGTGGGTATTGGTGGCCTCAACCATCAGCACGGCTGTCGGCTCGGACGGCACCAGGCGCCACATCGTCGCGCGCGGCAGGACAATGTAATCGCCAGCCTCATAGGCCAGATGCCCGAAATCGCAGAATAGCGAACCGGCACCGGTATGGATGAAGAGAAGCTGGTCGCCATCGCCATTGCGGGCAAGACCGCTCATCGGCCGGTCGAGCTTCCAGAAACGGATGTCGCAGCCCTTGTTGTGGAGGACGGACGGGCTCGACCACGGCACATCATCAGGGCGATTCAGGCGGGCCAGATCAAACGCGCGCGGCTGCAGCGGGCCTTCAAACTTGACCCAGCCGGTCGGCGGGCGCTTGTGATGCAGGAAGGCGGCGGGACCGAAAAACCCCTCCTTGCTCATCTCGCGCTCATAGGGCGCGTGCTCGGGCAGGTCGGCATGGGCCTGACGCGAGGCGTCGCCTTCGCTGCGCGAGGTGTAGATCCATTTGCGCGACATGACATGTCCTCCGTTATGCGGGCGGCAATTTAGTTTCATCTGAAACTAAATGAAAGAGGCTTGTCTTCAAGCCGGGAGCGCCATCAGACAGCGTGCCCGAGGGTGCTCCCAGCCGCAATCCAACCTGCGCCACCATTTCTGTCGATATTTTAATTTGGGCAGATGATATAAAATTTGCTACATTCTTGTCAGTTATTGCTACGGAGATGCTCATGTCCCGGTCACAGGGCGCCTATGGACGCTATATGAAGCGCACGTTTTCGACCCCGCTCGCGGAAAAATTCCAGTCGCGGCGCACACGCCGTCTGCTCGTACTGGCGGCCATCGGCAATTCCGTCGCCGTGATTGCCCTGCCCCTGATTACGGGCATCGACTGGCTGGGCCTTCCCTTCTTTCTCGCGTTTTTTCCGCTCGCCGGATGCGTGAACCTGAGCGTGCGGGGCGTTACCGAAATCCCGCCCTCGGCACTTGATGAACGCCAGGTGCAGTTGCGTGTCTTCAGCATGTCTGCGGCCTACTACCCGGCAGTCCTGCTGGCCTTTGCCGCCGGTGCGTTTGCGCCCTGGCTGCTGGACACCTTGCCGCTGCCGGTTGCGGTAGGCGCCGGGGGCATCGTGGGCGGCACGCTGATGGGTCTGCCGGCCTTGCTGCTGGCATGGCGCCTGCCGGATGAAACTGCCGCGCTGGACGACGAGGCATGAGTGAACGCGGCGTCCGCCTTTACACACGCCTGCCCATGCTGCGCGCCGAGCGCGCCATGAGCCGGCGCGAACTGGCCGATGCTCTGGAGGTTCACTACCAGACCATCGGCTATATCGAGCGGGGCGAGTACATGCCGTCGATGGAAATCGGGCTCAAGGCAGCCGCGTTGTTCGGACTGCCGGTCGAAGCGATATTCTCGCTTGAGCCTTTTCCGACACTCGACGAAGCAGCCTTGGTACGCAAGGCCTCCGGCTGACGCGTCCCTATTGCTGCGTGCACGCCCGGAAAGCGGCGACGGTGTCCTGACGCTCTTCCAGAGCCTCATAGGCCGTCCAGTGCAGGTCAGTGGCAATCATTGCGACTCCTGCCTCGGCAAAGTCGCGGTAGATGGTGCTGTCACCGCTTTCCAGAACGGCGCCATCCAGGTGCCAGAGCGTACCGGCCACGGGCGGAATGCCAGCATCGTCCAGATGGCTCCAGACCGAAGGGTCGAGCTCGCGCTGCACCCCCATCCACCCGACGAGCCGCTCGGTATTGACCCCGGCTGCAGAGAGGGCGGCGAGGCGCTCAGGCTCGGTCAGCTGGATGGAGACAACGACATCACCATTGGCCTGCGCCGCGCGCAGCGCATCTTCCTCGGTATAGGTAATGACCATCGCATAACCCAGCGCATCGTGCGCCACGATGGCCTCTACCAGTTCTTCAACCGGCACCGTGCGTTTCAAGTCGAGTTGCACGTACGCCCGGCCGCGCGCCCAGTTGAGCACTTCAGAAAGGCTAGGAATGCGATAGTTCGTGACCTCACCTTCATTGTCGACCAGTTGAAGGCCGGTCAGCTCGGCAAAGGTCAGGTCCTCGACATTGCCCGTTCCGGTCGTGGTCCGCTCCAGGCTCTCGTCGTGCATCATGACCAGGACGCCATCGGCGGTACGCCGCACATCCATCTCCAGCAGCATCGGTCCACCCGACAGCGTGTTGGCAAAGGTTTCTATCGCGTGTTCCGGAAACCCGGGCTCTACGCCGCCACGGTGCGCGCTGATCAGGGTCGTGTCGCGGTCCATCAAGCAGCGCAGCACATCGGGAATATACTGCCCTTCAGGCGTTACCGCCGCAACGAGAGGTTCAGGCAACGCGCCCTGCTCGGCGATCTGTGTCACCTCGGCGAGGCGTTGCTCAGCTTCGGAAATCTGTGCCGGCGGTTCGGGAGACTCGATCTCGCCAACCGGTTCACTGCAGGCAGAAAGGAACGCTGCCATCGAACAGGCAGCAAGCAGGTCAAGACGGAGCCGGGGGAAGCGTTGCATCGCGGTTTCCTCGAAAACGGGCTGGATCAGGGCTGCATTGCCTCTGTCACGAGGAAGGGGCAGACCGCAAGCCTACTCGTCACCATAGATGGCGATATAGCGCTCGCGTCCCTCGCCCCAGCTGGCGCGGTACATGCCGGGCGTGTTCATCGCCCAGACCGGCTCGCCCAGATAGATCATGACGATCCCGCCATCGCCGCCATCTTCCAGAAGCACATTCATCATCTCGTCGGCGGCGGCCTGGGCGGCGCCGTCAATCCCGTCGCTCATGGCACGGATTTCCGCTTCCCGGCACACCGTGGCAGCGACGTTGAAGCGGATGAAATACTCGCCAGTGCCGGTGGCCGAGAGTCCGCAGCGATTATCAGCCCATGTGCCCGCCCCGATGATCGGCGTGTCGCCGACCCGGCCCCAGCGCTTGGCGGTCGTGCC
>NZ_JBQLZR010000105.1:0-5114 GCF_052168375.1 Glycocaulis sp. | reverse complement strand
CGTGGGCAGCGGCGCACTCGACTTCTGGGCGGGCAGCCTGCCTCCGGGGCCATACTATGAAGGCAATTACGGTGAGGGCGCCCATGGGCACCATCCGCCCATGTGGGTGTTGTTCAGCCCGATTGTTGTGACGCTTCTCGGTTTTGCACTGGCCTGGTGGTTCTATGTCGCCAATGAAGGCCTGCCGGCGAAGATTGCTGCCCGTGGCGGCCCGCTTCACAGCTTCCTCGCCAACAAATGGTATTTCGACGAGATCTACGAGTTCATCTTCGTGCGCGGTGCGCGCGGGCTGGGTGATCTCTTCTGGAAGATTGGCGACAAGCGCATCATTGACGGCTTTGGCCCGGACGGTGTCGCGGGCACCGTGATGCAGGCCGGGCGCCGGATCGTGCGCCTGCAATCAGGCTATCTCTATCACTACGCTTTCGTAATGCTGATCGGCGTTCTGGGCCTGGCCGTCTGGCTGGTCGCGCGGGCCGGGGGACAATAGGCATGCTGGGACAACTGCCCATCCTTACTGCGCTCACCTTCCTGCCGGCGCTGGGCGCGGTCGCCATCCTGGCGCTGCGCGCACTGATGCGCTCAGAAGACAGTGCGGCTCTCGACCGCAATGCACGCGGCGTCGCCCTGTTCGTGACTCTGTTCGTCTTCGCGCTGTCGATCCTGCTGGTGCTGGAATTCGATACCGCCCAACCGGGCTTCCAGTTCGTGGAGACGGCCGAATGGCTGTCGGCCATGGGCATCAATTACCGCATGGGTGTCGATGGCCTGTCGGTGCTGTTCGTCCTGCTGACCGCCTTCCTCATGCCGATCTGCATCCTGGCTAGCTGGAAGCTGGAAAAGCGCGTCGCCGATTACATGGCCGCCTTCTTGCTCCTCGAGGCGCTGGTTATCGGGATTTTCTGCGCCCTCGACCTCGTTCTCTTCTACATCTTCTTTGAAGGCTCGCTCATTCCGATGTTCCTCATCATCGGGGTGTGGGGCGGCGCGAACCGCATCTATGCGGCGTTCAAGTTCTTCCTCTACACCTTCCTCGGCTCGGTGCTGATGCTGGTGGCGATGATCTACATGTTTGTCGTGGCGGGCACGACCGACATCACGGTCCTTCTCGAGCACGAGTTCCTGCGCGATGCGCAGACCTGGCTGTGGCTGGCCTTCTTTGCCTCGTTCGCGGTGAAGATGCCCATGTGGCCGGTGCACACCTGGCTGCCGGACGCTCACGTCGAGGCGCCGACCGCAGGCTCGGTGATACTGGCGGGCATCCTGTTGAAGCTCGGCGGCTATGGCTTCCTGCGTTTCTCCATCCCGATGTTCCCCGACGCCAGCGCCTTCTTTGCGCCCATGGTGATGGTGCTCTCGGTGATCGCGATCATCTACACCTCGCTCGTCGCCTTCCGGCAGACCGATATCAAGAAGCTCATCGCCTATTCGTCGGTGGCCCACATGGGATTTGTGACCATGGGCCTATTCACGATGAACGCTCTGGGCGTGCAGGGCGCGATCTTCCAGATGCTCTCGCACGGCGTCATTTCGGGCGCGCTCTTCCTGTGCGTCGGCGTGATCTATGACCGCTTCCACACACGCGACATCGCCTTCTACGGCGGCCTCGTTCACAAGATGCCGGTCTATGCGGCCTTCTTCGCGCTCTTCACCATGGCCAATGTCGGCTTGCCAGGCACGTCGGGCTTTGTCGGTGAAATCATGACCATGATGGGCGCGTTCGAGTATGACCCGCGCGTCGCCTTCGGGGCTGCCTTTGGCGTGATCGTCTCGGCCGTCTACATGCTGACGCTCTACAAGAAGGTCGTGTTTGGCGAGATGAGCAATCCGAAGCTGGAAACGGCGACCGATCTCGACTGGCGCGAATGGATAAATCTCGGCGTGCTCGCCTTCCTCGCCATCTGGCTCGGCTTCTTCACGACCCCGATCACGGACGTCACCACCGCGTCGGTCGAAGCGCTGATCTCGCAATACCAGGGGGCGCTTGCCGCCTCCGCCAACCCGTAAACTTCAAGGCCTGACGCCCATGACCGCATCTGCGCTGCTTGCTGATCTGAGCCTCGTCATCCCGGAACTGGTGCTGGCCATTGGTGCAATGGGCCTGCTCCTTGCCGGTGTCTTCATCAAGGGCGAGGAAGCGGCGGCGCGCATCGTTTCCATGGCAGCGCTCGCGCTGCTGGTGCTGGCGGCGGGCGTGTCGGTTTTCCTGGCGCCGCAAGGTGGCGGCACGGCGTTCTTCGGCGCCTTCGTGCTCGACAGCTTCTCGCTCTATGCCAAAGCCGTGATCTATCTGGCAGCGGCGATCGCTCTGGTGCTTGCTGGTCACTATCTGCAGACCGAGCGCCTGGCCCGTTTTGAGTATCCCGTCCTCATCCTGCTGGCGACGCTCGGCATGTCGGTGATGGTCTCTGCCGGTGACCTTATTGCGCTCTATCTCGGCCTCGAGCTGCAATCGCTGGCGCTCTACATCCTGGCAGCCTTCAACCGCGACAGCCTGCGCGCTTCCGAAGCCGGCCTGAAATATTTCGTGCTCGGCGCTCTGTCCTCGGGTCTGCTCCTTTATGGCGCATCTCTGGTCTACGGCTTTGCCGGATCGACCGATTTTGGCGCCATCGCGCTGGCAGCGGAAAATCCGTCCGTTGGCTTGCTCTTCGGTCTCGTCTTCGTGGTGTCGGGGCTCGCGTTCAAGATTTCCGCCGCGCCGTTCCACATGTGGACGCCGGACGTGTACGAAGGCGCACCGACCCCGGTTGCCGCCTTCTTCGCCACCGCGCCGAAACTGGCCGCCATGGTGCTACTGATCCGCGTTCTGATGGAGCCGTTCGGCGCGATGGCCGACCAGTGGCAGCAGATCACGATCCTGCTGGCGATCCTCTCGATGGCGATTGGCGCATTCGGGGCGCTCCTGCAGACGAACATCAAGCGTCTGATGGCCTATTCCTCCATCGGCAATATGGGCTATGCGCTCGTCGGCCTCTCTGCAGGCAGTGAAGCTGCGGTCTGGGCCGTGCTGCTCTACATGACGCTCTATGTGATCGGCGTAGCCGGCGCCTTCGGGGTGATCCTGTCCATGCGCCGTTCGGAAGGCATGGTGGAGCGCATCGAGGATCTGGCCGGTCTGTCGCGCAATCGTCCGGGCCTTGCGCTCGCCTTCACCGGGCTTCTCCTGTCGATTGGCGGCATGCCGTTTCTGGTCGGCTTCTTCGGCAAGCTGTTCGTGTTCTATGCCGCGGTTGAAGCAGGCCTTGTCTGGCTGGCCGTGCTGGGCGGTATCTTCTCGGCGGTGTCCATCGCCTACTATCTGATGATCCTCAAGCGGGTCTGGTTCGATGAGCCGACGGCAGAGTTCCTCAACCCGCCGGCCAGCGTGGCCATCATCACGCGCGTGACAGGTATCGCGACCGTCGGCCTGCTCCTTCTGGTGCCCTTCATGCTCACCCGCGTCATCGAGGCCGGATCGGTAATCGGCGGCTAGATGGCCACCATCCGGATCGATCACTACGCCGAGATAGACTCCACCAATGAAGAGGCCCGCCGCCGTGCCCTGGCGGGCGAGCGCGGCCCGGTCTGGATACGCGCTGACCGCCAGAATGCCGGCCGGGGGCGGCGTGGCCGCGAATGGATCAGCCGACCGGGCAATCTCTTCATCACGGGCCTCTACGTCCTTGATACGCAGGCCGCAGACGCTGCACGTCTGTCCTTTGCCGCCGCCCTGAGCGTCGCCGATCTTGTCGCGGAGCTGGCACCAACGCTGTCGCCGCGCCTGAAATGGCCTAATGACGTGCTGGTGGAGGGACGCAAGATTTGCGGCATCCTGCTGGAATCCGGGAATGCGCCAGGCGGTGGACTGTGGCTGGCGGTGGGAATTGGAGTGAACCTCGCCCATCACCCCGAAGACGCCGAGCGACCTGCGACGAGCCTGGCGGCCTACGGGGTCAAGGCTGATCCGGCAGAGGCTGGACAGCATCTGGCGGAGCATTTCGACATCTGGTTGCAGCGCTGGCAGCAGAGCGGTTTTGCGCCCCTCCGCGACGCCTGGCTTGCCCGCGCCCACGGTCTTGGCGAAAAGGCGACAGCGCGGCTGGAATCCGAAACGGTGGAAGGTGTCTTTGTGGACCTGATGCCCGATGGCGCGCTGCGCCTTGATCTGGCAGATGGAAGCCGCCGCGTTATCTCCGCCGGAGATGTCTTCTTTCCGGCATTGATGAAAGGCTGACTTCGAGATGCTGCTTGCCATAGATTGCGGCAATACCAACACGCTGTTTGCCGTCCATGACGGGCAGGACTGGCGCGCCCAGTGGCGCACCGCAACTTACAGCCCGCGCACAGCTGATGAATACGCGGTCTGGCTGGCGCAACTCATGAGCCTTCAGGGCCTCAGCTTTGACGATCTCACGGCCTGCGTGATTTCGTCGGTCGTGCCGCAATCGCTTTTCAACCTGCGCAATCTTTCGCGGCGCTATGTGAAGACAGAGCCGCTGGTGATTGGTGATGCAGGCGTCGATCTGGGCATAAGGGTCAACCTTGAGCGCCCGGGCGAAGCCGGCGCGGACAGGCTGGTCAATGCGCTGGGATGCCGGATGAAGTATCCGGGCAATCTGATCATCGTGGATTCCGGGACAGCCACCACCTTTGATGTGGTGTCGGCGGACGGCGTGTTTGAGGGCGGCATCATCGCGCCCGGCATCAATCTGTCGATGCAGGCCCTGCATACGGCAGCGGCGCAGTTGCCGCGTATCGCGATCGAACGCCCGGACCGGGTGATCGGGCGCAATACGGTCGGTGCCATGCAATCGGGCGTGTTCTGGGGCTATATCGACTTGATTGACGGGCTGGTCAGCCGCATCCGTGCCGAGTACGCACAGCCCATGAATGTGATTGCGACCGGCGGAGTGGCCTCCCTGTTCGAGGGGGCCTCGAAAACCATCGATCATTTCGACGCGGATGTAACCATTCGCGGTCTGTTGGAAGTCTGGCGCCTGAATAGCGTCCGAAAGGGAGGCTGAGGCGTGAGTTCTGGCGAGAATACGGTCTATTTCCTGCCGCTGGGCGGTTCAGGCGAAATCGGCATGAACCTGAACCTCTACGGCTTCGGGCCGGAAGAGGACCGCAAG
>NZ_JBQLZR010000104.1:0-8329 GCF_052168375.1 Glycocaulis sp. | reverse complement strand
CGCCTATTCGCGCCGCCGCAACATTCTGCCCTTCTAGGCGCCCGATACCGGTTTCAGCCTGACGGCCAGCACGGCGGCCATCAGGCTGCAAATCGCCAGAAACGCCAGCGCATAAGCCGGGCCGGCCTGAAAGGCTGCGCCCGACACCGCGCCCATGATCAGCAGCATCACACCGATCACCGTGTTGGACACGGCGGTATAGCTGGCGCGTGTTTCCTCACTGGCAAGGTCAACGAGATAGGTCGACCGGCCAAGGCGCACGCCCTCATGGGCAAGCGAGAGAAGAAACACGCAAGCCGTGAGCACCCAGGACAGCTCCACCGTCCGCCACCAAAAAAGGGCAAATAGTGCCAGTGCGCCGACAAGGGCGGCGAGCAGGCCCGCGGCTGCCATGACAAGCCGGCTCGACCGGTCTGCTGCCCGGCCCCAGACCCATCCGCTCACCGTGCTGGCGGCTGCGCCCGCAAGAAGGAAGCCGCCAAGGCCCGCCAGACCGTGATTGCCCTCACCTTGTGCCAGCGAGACATAGAACGGGGTGGCCAGGGCGGTCGAGATAAGCAGCGCGCGCACGATCAGGAAGTCGCGCAAATCCCTGTCGGTCCAGACCTTGGCCAGTTGCGCTTGTACGGCCTCAAAGGCGTTGGCGCCGCCATCGGTCGATCCCGGCGCTTCGGCAAGCAAGAGGTAGAGCGCAGCGGCGACCAGCCAGAGGCCGGCGGCGGCGGCAAGAAGCCCCGCAAAGAAAAGCGGTCCGGCCTCGCCCTCGCCGGACTGGCGCAGGATCAGCCAGATACCCAGCGCGCTTGCTGAAAGCCCGCCAAGGCTAGCGCCATAGCCTGCCACCGCACCCCGGCGCGTCCGGGCGACGGTCTTGCCCAGCACATCCTTGTAGGAGACCGAGGATACACCCCGGCTCAGTGCAAAGAGGGCGAGACAAGCCAACACTGCACCGCCCAGCGCCCAACCTTCCAGGGTCAGAGCCGAAAGAGCCATGAGAAGCAGGGCGCTCGCCTGCCCCGCTGACCCGAGCGACCAGAAAACCTTGCGGCGCGGACGCTGGCGGATCAGCCGGGCAATGAAGAGCTGCGGCAGGAGTGCGAGGGCCTCGCGCACCGGCGACAACAGGCCGATCACAGCCGCCGGCGCGCCCAGAGCCGTGACCATCCAGGCCAGAACGATTTTCGGGTCCATCAGCCGGTCACCCGTCTTGGTGAGGCTCAGGACGAAGGCTGATAGCACGAAATTGCGCGGCTGATGGGCGCATGCCTCATCAGCGATATCCGCGCACATACGGCCCTCATCCTCATCATGGATGAGAGCAAAGACCGGCTCGGCGGCCTTGTCGGCGAGGGCTTCCGGTCCGGTCACTCAGCCCCGCAGCCTTGCGCCCTGCTTTTCTGCCGCAGCGATGATCTTTTTTGACACCGCGTCAATCTCGGCATCGGTGAGCGTCTTGTCCACCGGCTGCAGGACCACTTCAACGGCGAGCGAGACATGGCCCTCAGGCACGCCCTTGCCGACATAGCGGTCAAACAGGGTGACACCCGTGACGAGCTGCTTGTCGGCACCGTTAAGGGCGCGCAACAGATCCCCAGCAGCAAGCGTATCCGGCGCCAGGAATGCAAAGTCCCGGCGTACCGGCATGAGATCGCTAAGGGGCAGGGCCGGCCGCGATTTCAGGGCCTTCGCCTTGGAGGCGGGAATGGCATCGAGGAACACCTCGACCGCGAGCACGCGGCCGTCAATGCCAAGCGATTTGAGAACGCCGGGGTGAATCTCGCCGAATTCGGCAAGCACCGTTTTCGGACCAAGGCGCAGAACACCGGAACGGCCCGGATGCCACCAGGCGCGTGCATCGGGTGCGGCCTGCAAATTGGCCACCGGTGCACCCGCCGCATCCAGCAGAGCCAGCGCATCAGCCTTGGCGTCAAAGACGTCCGGAGTTGAGCTTCCTTTCCAGTCCCGCACGCCAGCGGCACGGCGCACCATGGAAACGACCGTTCGTTGCCCGGTGGGCGTATCATCGAGATAGATCGGGCCCGCCTCGAAATAACGCGGGTCCTCAAGGCCCTTGTCGGCAGTCTTCTGCAAGGCCGTGAGCAGGTGGATAAGCGCGGTCGGGCGCATGACGTTGAGTTCAGACGAGATCGGGTTGGCGAGCTTGAGACCCGGACCATGGCCACCAAACAGCGCCGCCTCGTCCTCGTGGCAGAAAGACCAGGTCACGGCCTCCTGATACCCTCGGTTGGCGGCTGCACGGCGCGCGGCACGCACGCGGTTCTGCATTGCGGTGGCGGGCGCCTCGAAACGGCCTGCGGGCCGCTTCAGGCTGGTCGCTGGCAGACGGTCATAGCCTTCAATCCGCGCCACCTCCTCGACCAGATCGGCACCTTGCGTGCAATCGCGCCGCCAGGTCGGGACCGAAACCGTCCAAACGGGCGAGGACCGGTCTACACCAAAACCGAGGGCCGTCAGGATGGCAGCGATCCGGTCATGGGACATGTCGAGACCGGTGAGGCGCCCGACACGCACCGGATCGAAGGCAATCGGTGCCGGTTCGGCCGGCAGCTCTCCGGCCACGAAAACCTCAGAGGCTTCGCCGCCGCACAGGTCGAGGATCAGGCGCGTGGCCAGCTCCAGGCCCGGCAGGACCGAACCGGTGTCCACGCCGCGCTCGAAGCGATAACGCGCGTCCGACACGATGCCCGTTTCACGACCGGTCGTGCGAATGGTTGAGGGGTCGAACCATGCACTCTCGATGAAGACGTCCACGGTATCGCCCGAGCAGCCGGAATACTCGCCGCCCATGATGCCGCCAAGGCCAAGACACCGTGTATCGTCAGCGATCACACAATGGTGTGACTGCGGGTCATACTCGCGGCCATCCAGCGCCTCGAAACGGTCTGCCTCTCCATGACCCATGCGCGCACGAATGGTCGTGCCAATTTTCGACAGATCATAGACATGGAGCGGACGAGCACGCTCGACGGAGATCAGATTGGTGATATCGACGAGCGTGTTGATCGGGCGCAGGCCAATCGCTTTCAGCCGTGTCTGCAGCCATTCGGGTGACGGACCATTCTTCACGCCGCGCACGACGCGGCCTGCGAAGACCGGGCAGGCTTGCGGCCATGCGGTCTCGATTTTGACCGGGCAAGGGAAGCTCCCTTTCACCGGCTCTACAGCCTCGTCCTTGAAAACACCCACGCCGGCCGCAGCCAGATCACGGGCAATGCCATGCACGCCCAGCCAGTCGGGCCGGTTCGGAGTGACTTCAAAATCAATCACCGGATCATTCAGGCCAAGCGCCTCGGCAGCGGGCGTGCCCACCGCCCACTCACCCTTCAGGTCGGCAATGCCGTCATGATCCTCACCCGCCTCCAGCTCCTTGGTGGAACAGAGCATGCCGTGACTTTCCACGCCGCGTATTTTGCGCGGCTTGGCATCCAGCGCGAAGTCGAGGCCGGGGATATACGCGCCCAGCGGCGCATAGATGGCCGTCATGCCGGCACGGGCATTCGGCGCGCCACAAACGATCTGCTTCACGCCATCGACCGTTTCCACCGTGCAGACACGCAGCTTGTCCGCATCGGGGTGAGGCTGCGCATCCTTCACGTGGGCAACCGTGAACGCGGCCAGCCGGTCTGCCGGATTATCGACATGCTCGATCTCGAGACCGGCCATCGTCATGGCGTCGGTAATCTCGGCGAGGGACTTGCTCGTCTCAAGATGCTGGTTGAGCCAGGAGAGAGTGAATTTCATGACAAGGGCGCTCGCACTTAAAGGCCTTGAGCGCCAATGCGCTCAAACAGATCATAATCAGGTGCAGGACAGGCCGGGACATTGCGCGCCCCCGCCCCGACACCACGTGTTTCGGCAATCCAGCAACGCTCGAAAACCGAGCAATAGCAGACAGATACGTCCCAGCTCGTCCATTCGGTCGCAAGCTCGGCGCTTTGTTCGGCGCTCAGGGCGTCGGCAGGCCAGTAAAAGCTGATCGCCTCAACGGTTTCGCCTGCTGCAATCACCCGGCCGATCATCGTCGACCACGACAGGTTGGAGCCATCGGGCAACAGTGCCGTGATCGGCGCGATGTCCTCGCTCGGCTGGTCGAGGCGGGTCAGGGCTACCGACGAAACAATAGCCGGCCCGACACCTGCATTGCGTATCCGCAAGCCGATTGATGCCATCTCACCATCACGGGTCTGGAACCCGTCAATCTGGATTGCCGGCAACACGCTCGCATGCTGCTGGGCCCGCATGACGCGCGCTTGGTCCCAGCTGACATAGAGAGCGGCGACGCCGACCACGATGGCCGTGATCGAGCCGACTGTCTCGAAACGCAGGCGGAAACGGGACGGTTTGCGCGCCATCTCAGCTCAGACCCGTAGCGAGATTGGCCTGCAGAAGCGGCGAGAAGCCATAATGGGAAAGCCAGCGCGGGTCCGGCTCGAAGAAGGGTCTAAGATCGCTCATCCCGTATTTCAGCATGGCGAGGCGATCGACACCCATGCCGAAAGCGAAGCCCTGATAGACGTCCGGATCGAGCCCGCACGCCCTGATGACATTGGGATGCACCATGCCGCAGCCGAGAATCTCCAGCCATTTGTCACCGGAGCCGACTTTCACCGCATCGCCGACGCGCTCATAGCGCACATCCATCTCGGCGCTTGGCTCGGTGAAGGGGAAGTGGTGGGGGCGGAAGCGCACCTCCACCTCGTCGGTCTCGAAAAAGGCGGCGATGAAATCAATCAGGCAGCCTTTGAGGTGACCCATATGGGTGTCCTTGTCGATCACAAGGCCCTCGACCTGATGGAACATCGGAGTGTGGGTCTGGTCCCAGTCACAGCGATAGACCCGGCCCGGCGCGATGATGCGCACGGGCGGCTCTGAATTCATCAGCGTGCGGATCTGCACGGGCGAGGTGTGCGTGCGCAGAAGCTTTGCGACCTCGCCCTCGCCCGCTTCCATGAAGAAGGTGTCGTGGGTGTCGCGAGCCGGGTGGTCTGCGGGGAAGTTCAACGCTGTGAAGTTATGGAAATCGTCCTCGACATCCGGGCCTTCGGCGACCGCGAAGCCCATATCGGCGAAGATGGCCGCCAGCTCTTCCATGACCTGGCTGACCGGGTGGAGGGAGCCCTTGGCTTCGCGCGGAGCGGGAAGCGTGATGTCCACGCGCTCGGTGCGAAGGGCCGCGTTGAGCGCGTCGGCTTCCAGCGCCGCCTTGCGCGCCTCAATTGCGGCAGTCAGGCGATCCTTGAGCCCGTTGAGGGCCGGACCGAACACCTTGCGCTCGTCCGGGCTCATGCCGCCCAGATCGCGCATTTTCAGGCTCAGCTCGCCCTTCTTGCCGAGCGCTGCGACGCGCACCTCTTCAAGGGCGGCAATGTCGCTGGCCGCCTCAAGGGCAGCCAGATAGCGCGCTTCGAGGGCGGCAAGATCATCAGCTTGGGTCATGGCAGGTCTCGCGAAGTGGTGGGCGAAATCGGGGCGATTGCAGGTCAGGCGGGTCTTAGACCCTTTTTTGCCGCAAGGTTCAAATGCTGGAGGGCTGCAAACAGAGAAAAGCCCGCCTGCGGGGCTCGCAGGCGGGCTTTGCTGATCCGTACGGTGGCCTGCAGGTTACGCAGGCCGGATCACCGTTTAAGCCTGAAGAGCCGAACGCGCCTGGTTGGCCAGGGCGGTAAAGGCTTCGGGCTCACGAATGGCGATGTCGGAGAGAACCTTGCGGTCAAGCTCGATACCGGCCTTCTTGAGCCCGTTCATAAACGAGGCATAGGTGAGGTCGTTCAGGCGGGCGGCCGCATTGATGCGCTGGATCCACAAGGAGCGGAAATTGCGCTTCTTGGCGCGGCGGTCGCGATAGGCGTACTGCCCGGCTTTCTCCACCGCCTGATTGGCAGCGCGGAACGTGTTCTTGCGGCGGCCATAATAGCCTTTGGCAGCCTTGATTACCTTGCGGTGACGGGCGTGGGTGGCGGGTCCTGAGGAAACGCGAGCCATGATATCAGTCCTTCAAACGTTTGGATTTACCGGCCCGGCCTAGCGGCTGTAGGGCAGGTAGTGTTGCTTCACGATCTTCGCGTCGGGCGCCGCCAGAGTGTCGGTGCCGCGCTTCTGGCGGATCTGCTTGGGCGTCCGCTTGATCATGCCGTGACGTTTGCCGGACTGGGCTGCCAGCACTTTGCCGGTCCCGGTCACCTTGAAGCGCTTTTTCGCGCCGCTCTTGGTCTTCATCTTCGACATTTCGGTCTCCGTAAATGAGGGTGCCGCAAGGTTTGCGGCGAGCCGTGAAACGACCGGCAGGCATGTCGTGGGCCTGACCAGCCGGAGTTGGAAGCGCGTGGTTATACGCAAGAAGGCGCGAAACGCAAGGGTCTCGCGCCTTCCCGAGCAGGTGATTGCAGGCTAGCGGGGCAGTTCGCCCGTGCTGATATTGATGCGGGCTTCGCCCGGCTCCGACCCATAGGTGCCGACATAGATGCGGTAATAGCCCGGCGCCCCGTCAGCAAGTTCCAGCCCGGCATTCAGACCGATGGAGCCATCATCATTGCAGCGCCAGCTGCCATCGGGGGTCTGGATGGCGAGCGTGGTGTCACGTTCGGCCTCCATATAGACCACGAACGGGGTTGCGCTGTCCGGCGCCCAGTTGATCACCAGGCTCGGCTCGCGGCTGACATAGCCGACGCAGTAGTCGGTGGAGTTGAAGCCCGCCTGATAGGCGCGCAGCGGGCCGCCCGCTTCGAGATCCTGTGCATAGGGCACCGTGCCTTCAGCCGGATCGAGCGTGAAGGCGCCGAAACGCGGCTCGAGCGACGGGTCGGCGCGCATGGAGATCGCCTCTGCCCCGAAGCCGGTCTGCGACAGGAAGAGACGGGCATCGGAGAAGTCCGGTCCGAAACTGCCGACATAGATGTCGTAGACACCCGCCGGGGCATTATCGATGACGAGGCCCGGATTGAGATCGCCAGCACTGTCATCATCACACCACCAGCCGCCATCGGGCGCGTTGACCAGAAGCAGGGTGTCGGTATCGCTCTCGGTGGAGATGTAGAGCGGGCCTTCACTGCCATTCCAGGTCAGGCGGTAGGCCGGCTCGCGGGTGATCTGGCCATAGCAATAGCCCTCGACCGTCGTGTGTCCTGACAGGGCAAGGGTAGAATCGATCGGCCCGCCCGCCTGCACGTCAGCGGCATGCGGATTGGGCGAGAAGCCCGGCGACAGGCGGGTCTGGCCGTGGCGCGGCCGGGCGGTGAGGTCGACCGAATTGTCGACGCCCGCATAACCGATCTCGGAAACATGGAGCGTGGCCGGCTCGGCGGCGGTTTCACCAAAGGTGCCCGCCCAGATCAGGTAATCGCCAGAGGCGGGATCGGTAAAGGTCACGCCCGGATTGAGATCGCCCGCGCCATCGTCATTACAGTGCCAGCTGCCATCAGGCGCGCGCACGGCTATCGTGCCGTCACCATCGCTCTCGGTGGAGATATAGAGGGTGTAATCACCGGCGCGATAGCTCAGCCGGGCAGCCGGTGCCTCGGAGGCCGTGCCGTAACACCCCGAGCCGAGCGGGGTGAGGCGAATATCGCCGCCTTGCATGATCTCGATGCTGGCAGGGTCATTGCGGAAGCCCGCCCGCAGGGACAGCGTCTGCGCCGGCACTCCGTCAGCATCGACAGAGCGAACGAACGGGTTGGCGTCGGAATAGGCCAGCTCGGAGATGTGCAAGGCTGCATCGGGATAGCCGATGCCGCTGGAGTAGGTACCGACCCAGATATCGTACTGGCCGCTTTGCGGGCTTTCAGCCGTGACGCCCGGATTGAAGCCGCTCGCGCCGCCATCATCGTCGCACAGGAAAGCGCCGGACGGGGTGCGCACCATCAAGGTGGTGTCGGCTTCCGAGGCGGCAGAGACCATCAGGTCAAACACATCGCCTGCATCTTCATAGGTGAGCGAGAAGGTCGGCGCCTGCGTGACGTGGCCGCGGCAGTCTTCACCGCCTATGCGTGAAGCGGGGAGCGCTCCGCCCGCCTGGACGCGAAACGTGCGGGGATCATCGGCGAAGCCTGCCTGCAGGGTTTCCGTTCCATGACGGGGGGCACTCGCCTGCGCTTCCGACTGGGCAAGAGCGGCCGGCGCGCCGATGGCTGCTGCCAGAACGCTCATGGATACGATGTATTTCATGGAAAATCCCCTTGTCCGCACGCCCACGGGGCGCGTTTGAAAATCGCAAGGGAGACTAGGCGCAAACCCTGCCTTGTGCCTAGACGCAAAAAGACCGGCAACACGGGGCTGCCGGTCTTTTTTGTTATACAGCAAGCATGCAGACGCC
>NZ_JBQLZR010000103.1:0-2967 GCF_052168375.1 Glycocaulis sp. | reverse complement strand
ACCCTAGCCGTGGCAGGCGCGCCGGGCAAGGCTGCTGGCCTGTCCGGAACCGCTTGGTGTTTGCCGTTGGCGAAACGGGCTGGTATCGCTGCGGCCTTCGCCAGACGGGACTGTGCCGACATGCCGATTCTCCGCCCCCTCATAGCGGGCAACTGGAAAATGAATGGCCGGAAGGCCGATGCCAGCTGGATCAGCCGGTTCCGCGAAACGCTGGAGCCTGTGGAGGCCGAAATACTTGTTTGCCCTCCAGCAACGCTGCTGCATCCGTTTTCGGGCGAGCTGGCAGGCAGCGGTGTTGCCCTCGGCGCGCAGGACTGCTCCAGCGAACCTGACGGAGCCTATACCGGCGATCTTTCTGCCGGGATGCTGAAAGATGCAGGCTGCAGTTACGCGATCGTCGGGCATTCCGAGCGCCGTGACGGCCATGGAGAAACCAGCGTAACGGTGCGGGCCAAGGCCGAAGCCGCGCTGCGCGAAGGACTGACGCCGATTATTTGCGTCGGCGAACATCTCGAGGAACGTGAAGCCGGCCGCGCCGAAGCGACGGTGCTGGCCCAGCTGGCTCAGAGCCTGCCGGAAGCAGCCGCCGATCAACTGGTCATTGCCTATGAGCCAGTTTGGGCGATCGGCACTGGCCGCACGGCAGGTCCTGAAGAGGCGCAGGCCATGCACGCCGCTATCCGCGCCGCCTGGCCGGGTGCAGACGCCGACCGCTTGCGCATCCTTTATGGCGGGTCGGTAAAGCCGGAAAATGTCGAAGCCTTGATGGCGTGCCAAGACGTGAACGGCGCGCTGGTCGGCGGTGCGAGCCTCGACCCTGTCAGCTTTGCACGCCTCGTTAACCTTTCTTCGTAAGGCGATTTTCAGACTTGCCTGTCATGGTTCTGCCAGACAGGGGAGCAGCGACACCCCCTGCATCAGGTGGTGCGATGAGAAATATCGATTACAAGCGCGCGTCGGTGCTGCTGTTTGATCCGGTCGGGGTCAATCTGCGCAATACACGCTACGCGCTGCATGAAATCGGATTTCGCGAGATCAGCTGCCTGAGCTCGATGGCAGAGTTCAAGCGCCGCCTTGAAGACACCTCGCCCGATCTCATCGTTGCCGAACTGGTCAATAACGAGAACGAACTCCTGCGCGCTGTACGCGCCGTCCGTTCCGGCGAACTGGGGCGCAATCCCTTCGTCGTGTTCGTCTTCACCAGCTGGGTGCGCGACGGCAATGTCATCAAGCAGGCCATCGATTCCGGCATAGATGACGTCATCATTCGTCCGTTCTCCACCGCCTTTGCCGAGGAACGCATCCGCACGCTGGTGCGCGCCCGCAAACCATTCGTGGTGACCAGCGACTATATTGGTCCGGACCGCCGCAAGGACATTGATCGCGGCATTGGTGCCGGCAACCGCATCGAAGCGCCCAACACGTTGCAGGTCGTGACCGAATGCGATGACAGCGCCGTTGACGAGGCCAATCGCTGGATTGCCGAGGCGCGCCGCACCGTCGAAATGGAGCGCATTCGCCGCCTGTGCATGCGCATGACCGTCGGCGTCGAAGTGGGTGTGCGCGAACTCAACTCCGGCAATGTTGCCGTTCTCGATCTGGAAGACCTGACCCGCACGGCGAAGGAGCTCCGCTTGCGTCTGGCGCGCCAGAATGCGGGAGAGGCCTCACGGATCGCCTTTGCGCTTTACCAGGTCTGCGAGGAGCTGATGAGTGATGGCGGCTTCACGCTCGCCAACCTCAATCTCGTCAAGGAACTGGCGATGGGCGTGCTGGCCGCCTATTCGGGCGGAGAAGGCGTCGCGGATTCGCTGAGGGAAATCGAGATGACGGTGGAGGCTTTGCGCCGCCGCCTTGCTGCCCCGCGGCAGTTGGAGAGTGGCAAAACCAAGGAGCCTGAGCTACAACGCGCCGCAAGTTGATCCGCTGCCCGTCATTCGCCGGGCGGCCAGCAAGGCGTTTCAAGGCTCCATGACCACTATTCTGCTTATCATCCAGATACTTGTGGCGATTGCACTGGTTGCGGTCGTGCTGATGCAACGCTCCGAAGGCGGCGCACTTGGTATTGGCGGCGGCCCCGGCGGCATGATGACCGGGCGTAGCGCAGCCAGCCTTCTGACGCGCACCACGATGATTCTGGGCGGCGTGTTCATGGCTAATTCCATCGCTCTGGCGGCTCTCTCCACCATTGACCGGTCCAGCCAGTCGGTGATCGAACGCCTTGCGACGGATGACGATTCCAGCCCGCTTCCCTTCAGCTTCGATGATGAAGAAGGCACGGAAACGCCTGCCGAGGCAGTAGAGCCTGCAGCCGGCGAAGCGCCCGCGCAGGACGTGCCGGACGCTTTCGAGGCTGGCGAGGAGACTGCCGAGCCTGAAGCTGCGCAAGCGCCTGCCAGCGAAGAGGACCCGGGCCGCTAGACCAGCGGCCACGGCCTGCATTTCTGCTATTTCCATCATTTTTAAGCCGGTCCGTAACAGGGATCGGCTTTCACCCTTCGTGATTCTGCGCTAACCCGTCCTTCCATGCCGCGATACATTTTCATAACCGGCGGCGTGGTCTCCTCTCTTGGAAAAGGCCTCGCTTCAGCCGCTCTTGGTGCGCTCCTGCAGGCACGCGGATACCGCGTCCGGCTGCGCAAGCTCGACCCCTATCTCAATGTCGATCCGGGCACGATGAGCCCGTATCAGCATGGCGAGGTATATGTCACCGAAGATGGCGCCGAGACCGATCTCGATCTTGGCCATTACGAGCGCTTCACGGGCGTTTCTGCCACGCGCGGCGACAACATCACGACGGGTCGCATCTATTCCACGATCATCGAGCGCGAGCGCCGCGGCGACTATCTTGGCGCAACCGTGCAGGTGATCCCGCACGTCACCGACACCATCAAGCAGTTTGTCCTGTCCGACGCGGGCGACGTGGATTTTGTCCTGTGCGAGATCGGCGGCACGGTTGGCGACATT
>NZ_JBQLZR010000102.1:0-3976 GCF_052168375.1 Glycocaulis sp. | reverse complement strand
GATACGTGGATGAGCCCCGGTTCGCTGGACGCCGCGTTGCATGCCTGCGGCGCCGTCATTGAAGGCGTTGATGCCGTGATGGACGGTGAGGCTGAAGCGGTGTTTGTCGGCTGCCGCCCGCCCGGCCACCACGCGGAACCTGACAGGGCGATGGGTTTCTGTCTCTTCAACCAGATTGCGGTTGGCGCTCTGCACGCGCTGGAGGCGAGGGGGCTTGGCCGCGTCGCCGTCATTGATATCGATGTGCATCACGGCAACGGCACGCAGGCCAGTGCCGAGCGTGAGCCGCGCCTGTTCTTCGCCTCCATCCATCAGGGCTGGATATATCCCGGCACCGGCGCAGCCCACGAGACGGGCCGTCATGGCAATATCGCGAACCGTCCGATGCCGGCCGGCGCAACCGGTGAGACATGGCATCTGGCGCTTGACGAACTGATGGACGCGGTGCGCGGCTTTGCGCCTGATCTGCTTCTGGTTTCTGCTGGCTTTGATGCGCACAAGGATGATCCGCTGGCGGGTCTGGCGCTTGATGAGGATGATTTCGCCCGCGCAGGCACGGCTCTGGCCCGGCTTGCGCAGGAATGCGCCAACTCCCGGCTTGTGTGTGTGCTTGAGGGCGGATACGACTGCCCCGCGCTTGAACGGTCGGTTGCGGCCTTTATCGGCGCGCTGCAGGCGGCCTGACGGGGACCGGCGCCTGACAGGCTCCGTCCGCCGCGATCCCCAAGAACATCATGACCCAACCCGCCGCCCCGCGCCTTCCTGGCTCAATCATCATTGCCCGCCACGGTGAACCCGATGCGGATCGCCGCATGGTGCTGGACTGGCGCGGCTATGAGCACTGGTGGGACGATTACGATCTGGCGGGCCTGAAGCCGGGCCAGAGCGCGCCGCAGGCGCTTTGCAGCGCAGCCAGCCAGGCGCCTTCTGTCTTCACTTCCACGCTTCGCCGCGCCATTGAGACAGCGCAGGCCTGCGTCGGCGCTCGTGAGATGACCCAGAGCTCGGTCTTTGTGGAAGCGCCACTGCCGCCGCCGCCCATTCCGGGCCGATTCAAGGCGCGCACCTGGGGCGTCTATGCCCGCTGCAGCTGGTGGCTGGGCCTGTCACGCGGCAAGGAAACCCGCCGTCAGGCGGAGACGCGCGCGGAAGAGGCGGCCGCCATCCTGATCGAAGCTGCCCAGCACGGCGATGTCGCCCTGTTCGCACATGGCTGGTTCAACCGCATGCTGCGCCCGGTTCTCAAACGCCATGGCTATGTCTGTGTGCGCGATGGCGGCGATGATTACTGGTCCTGGCGCCGCTACGAGCCGAAGGTTCGCAGCTAGCGTCTGGCGGCCGGTCTCGGTGCCAGCACGAAGGTCAGCGCGACGGCCAGCAGGACCGTGCCGAAGCGCACCGCATTGGCGAACACAACTCCGATAGCGTTCTCGCCTAGCGCAAAGGCGGTCCACAGACCGTTCAGTCCGACATGAAGGAGGATGGGCGGCCAGAGATTGAAATTCCAGCGCACGAAAAGCCAGCCGAAGAGCAGGCCGCCAAGCCCGGTTATGGCGATGATGCCGGCAATCTCGACAGGCGCTGCGCCCGATCCTGCATGGACCGCCCCGAAAACCAGTCCGGGCAGGATGACCGCCGGCAGCCAGTGCCAGCGGGCGAGGCGCACCAGCACACCGACAGCGAGGCCGCGATAGACGATTTCCTCAGCGATCGGCCCGCCAATGACCAGCCAGCCATAATCGGCTGGACCAGCCTCTGCCGATAGCGGCACGAGGAATGCGCAGATCAGGATGGCCGGGGCAAGAGAGGCCCCAGCCCAAAGAAGTGGCCTGACGGGAGAGGCGCCAAAGCCCGTAACAGCGGCAATGCGCGCGGGTCCGCTCCACGCGGCGAGCCAGACAAGGGCGAACATCACTGCGATGTCAGCGAGAGAAACAAGCGCCGAGCGGCCATAGGGAACGCCGGTTATCCACTCGGCGGTGAGATAGGGGCGTAGCAGCGACCCGCTGAAGGCGCTGAATGTCAGTCCTGCAAGGACGGCGGCAAATAGCGCCAGGGCGCGGCGGTGTGTATGGATAAGGTCGGTCAAGCCAGACATGTCAGGGCGCTCCGCAACAATGACATCGCACACTAGCGAAAGCGCGAGCGAAGGCTTGAAGATTTCGGCCATGAGGCAGGTAACGCCCCGCCTGGCCGTTTTCGAGCCGCCTCCAGGCCTTGCCGCATTCGTGTCCGGCCTTGTTCACCGCGACGAGCGCGTGGATGGCCGGGCGGTTCGTCTGCTTCCCGATGTGCGCACCTCGATCCAGATCATGCTGGCCGACCCTTATCATGTGCGCGAGCGCGGACAGGGTGAGAACTGGCACAGATTGCCCCGCATCGCGCTTTGGGGGCCGCGCCATGACTGGGGTTATGGCTATGTGCAGGGTCACGTCACCTGCTTTGCCATCGGACTGACGCCAGCAGGGTTTCGCGCGATTGCAGAAAGTCCGGTGCGGGACTGGCTCAATCAAGTCGGCGATCTGACCGTTTTGAAGCCGGGCCTTGCTGCAGGACTCGATCCGCTGGCTGGAGAGGCATTCAATAGCTGGCGGGCGCGGATTGCCTCCACCCTGAGTACGGCATTTGCCGGAGCGGAGCCGTTATCCTTCGACTGGCAGGCTGTGACGCAAGTTCTCGCGGGCGAGAGCAGCGGCGCAATCGCGCAGGCGGCCAGGCTCTCCGGCCTCTCCGAGCGCCAGTTCCGCCGGGTGTTCGAGGCTGCTACAGGCGTTACACCGAAACGCTATCAGCGCGCCTTGCGGGTGGACCGCATGATCCGGCAGCTTCACCCTGCGCCTTGGGAGGACGACATGACGCCGGATATTCCGATCCCCTTCGCCGACCAGCCCCATGCGATCCGCGAGTTCCGGGCGCTGACCGGTCTGACCCCTGTTGAGTATGCACGCCTGAAGCGGGGCGGTGACGCCACCTTGCGCTCGGTGGGCGTTGACGGGCTGGACCTGCCTTCGCAGAGCTGAGCCACTGGACGCAGGGCCGCTGCCTTGCCACTCTGACTCCATGACCGACTCGACCCCTGCCGATATCGCCAAGCTGAGCTTTGAAGCCGCCCTGAAAGAGCTGGAGGGCATCGTCCAGCAGCTCGAACGCGGTGACGTGGAGCTGGAAAAATCCATCGCCATGTATGAGCGCGGTGCGGCGCTTCGCGAGCATTGCGAGGCCCGGCTGAGAGAGGCGCAGCTGAAAGTCGACAAGATCGTGCTCGGCGCGGACGGGACGCCAGGGACGGAGCCTGCAGGCCTTGATGGCTGATGCGAAGCCCTGACGATCCGACTGCCGATACCATCTCGCCCGACGATTTCTTTGCTGCCGATATCCGTCTTGGCACGATCACGCGCGCCGAACCCTTTCCCGAGGCGCGCAAGCCCGCGATCAAGCTCTGGATCGATTTTGGCGGCACGCTTGGCGAGAAACGCTCCTCGGCACAGATCACTGCACATTACACGGTGGAGGACCTGCCAGGGCGGCGCGTGCTGGCGGTCGTGAATTTCCCGCCCCGCCAGATTGGCCCTGTGCGCTCTGAAGTTCTGGTGCTGGGCGTGACCGACCGTGATGG
Organism: Glycocaulis sp.; assembly: GCF_052168375.1. Taxonomy (NCBI): domain Bacteria; kingdom Pseudomonadati; phylum Pseudomonadota; class Alphaproteobacteria; order Maricaulales; family Maricaulaceae; genus Glycocaulis; species Glycocaulis sp. The sequence goes on along the minus strand of NZ_JBQLZR010000102.1, from coordinate 360 downwards.
ACAGGTGGTGCTTCTTGAAGTGCCGGCGCACGCGGATGTGGCCAACGGCGCCGGGGTCAGCTAGACCGGCGCGGTAAAGCCCCTTGCCAGAAGAGAGTATCCGCCTGCCATGGCCAGTTTTCAGGCGCAGCTTGAGGAATCCGCCGACCGCGTGACCGTCGCGCTCGACGCGCTGCTGGCGCGTGCCGACGGGCCGGAAGCGCGCCTTGCCTCGGCCATGCGCTATGCCGCACTGGGGCCGGGCAAGCGTATCCGTCCCTTCCTGACGCTGGCGGCGGGGCGCATGCTGGGCGCAGATGAGCGCGGGCTGTTGCGGGCAGGATGCGCCATAGAGTGCATTCACGCCTATTCGCTCATCCA
>NZ_JBQLZR010000101.1:0-3252 GCF_052168375.1 Glycocaulis sp. | reverse complement strand
CGAAACAGGGCGCTCACGAAACCATCTCCTCGTTACGGGCGCGCTTCCGGCGCTGCAGCCGCATGGCAATGACGGAAAGGCCGATCAGCAACAGGCCGCCGATCAAGAAGAAGAGGGCGGTATCCAGAAGGCTGCCGAAAAGCTCGGTGTAGACGTGCAGGGCCTGCACGATGAACAGGACCAGGCCCAGCCCGCCGGTAAAGCTGCGCCCCGCCCGCGCGCCTTCCGCCACGAGTGCCACGGCGAGTGCGAACACCGCGGCGCCAGCGAGGACCTGAAGCGTGCCGGTCAGCCAGTCGGCAAAGACCGGGGCCAGCGCCAGCAGAAGCCCCCCAAGTGCAATTGCGGGGATGGTCAGCGCCAGGGCAGGGCGCATCGCGCCCGTGCGCAGGCGGACAATCGACAGCATCACGATCAGGGCGATGCACACGGCACCAGTGAGAATCAGCCCGGTGCGCATCACTAGGCTGGCCTCGCCAATCGCGAACTGTGCGGCGAACGTGCTGAACACCGCTCCGACCATCAGCCAGCGCGAGATGATTCTGCTCAGGTGCAATCCGCGCTCTTCGGCCACCGCAAAGAGGAGCGTTCCGGCGGCACAGACAAGCGCCAGCGCGACAAACACACCGGCATTGGCGGTCTCGATGCCACTCCCGCTTGCCCAGCGCACCAGCGTGAAGAGCCAGACGAGCAGGCCGGCACCCAGCAGATTCGCCGACAGCGGGCTGGCGAGCCGCAAGGCGAGTGCCGCCGTGACCAGCCATAGTGGGGCGTATCCCCAGACAATCGTGCCGGTCAGCGGGTTAGCCGTTTCCGCCATCATCCACCCTGCTCCCAGCAGCGCCGAAAGCGCCAGCACAGGCCGTGAGGATATGGACGCCGCGATGCAGAGTGCGCCCACAGCCCAGATGAGGATGCCGGTATTGCGGAAGGCACTGATGTTGAACGTCTGCGCCGTCAGCATGATGGCCGCGCCGAAAAGTGCGGCGCCGGCCAACGCCAGCGCATGGCCGAGTGCGGGGTTATTGCGCCCGAAGGCGAGGCCGCTGCCGGCAAGGCAGCTCCAGAGGGCCGCCAGAATCAGGAAAAAGCGCGCCAGTCTCGGCATGTCTGCCCAGTTGGCCGCGACGAAAGACAGCGCCGCAAGAGCCAGCAGGACTGCGCCGAGAATCATGCCTGCGCCCGCAGCGCTCCACTGACCAGGTCTGTTGGCTGAATCGGCAAGAATGGATTCGCGATGGACCACATCGACCCAGCCCTTGCTGATCCAGCGGTCAATATCGCGCTCGAGTCTGCGTTTTTGTCCCACCGTGCAGCTCCCCCGGTTTTGCAGGTCTCACCCGCACAATTTGCGCACCCGCGCGGCATGAGGCATCATCCAATACGGCAATCTTGCCGATATGGAGGCAGCCATGAATGTTGCCGCGATACTCGCCCAAAAGGGCCGCGACGTCATCACTATCGCGCCCACGGCATCGCTGATCGAGGCGTCCCACGTTCTTGCAGAGCACCGGATTGGTGCGGTCGTGGTCACAGGTGCCGGCGGCCAGCTCGCCGGCGTATTCTCCGAACGCGATCTTGCGCGGGCAATCTCGCGTGACGGTGCCGGTGTTCTCGACCAGCCGGTGTCTTCGGTCATGAGCCGGTCGCTCGTAACGGCCAGTGCTTCAACGCACATTGATACCGTCATGGAGCTGATGACCGAGAAACGCGTCCGCCACATCATCATCGTCGATGAAGGTGAGCTGGCGGGATTCGTTTCGATCGGTGATGTGGTCAAGCGCAAGATAGAAAGCGCCGAGGCCGAGGCCGGAGCCCTCAAGGCCTACATAGAAACCGCATGAACTAGGCGCCTTGCGGCGCCAAAGTGTGGATAAGTGCGCGCAGAACTTCAATTAGCCCTTGCGCGCCCACCGAAATCTCGTCATATTGCGCGTCCTTTCCGGGTAGGACGGGACTTGCGAAGGCCGCGCTTTCGGCGCTGCCGCGGAGATTTGTGCTCCGTAGCCAGACCAAAGCGGTTTTGCAGCAAGCCCCTGAAATACCCGGTTGACATTAGGATGGCGGTTCCATAAAAGCCGCCACCTCGCGTCAAGCGGACGACATCGGCGGCGGTCTTGTTGAGCGCCGGGGCGGAAAGCTGTTGCCTTCCACACCGGACTGCAGAAGCGCTGCACAAAGTCGGAAGCGGGGCGTTGACAGGGAGTTCGGGGTTCAATAGACACCGCGCTCCCAACGCCGGGTGGCCCACCAGACGGGCGGCGCGGCGGGTTCGGATCGGAACGGAAGTTCCTGATTTTGAACCAGCTCTTTGACATTGTTGATTTTGGAAAGAGAAACGCAGGCGGCGGCGCTCTGCGGGCGGAACTGGCCACTGGCCTAGGCCGCTCATCGAGACGCCGACACTGTCGCGTTTCTCTATAGTGACGATTGTTCGTCGGTCCTTCGGGGTCGGCGACCACAATCTCCGTCACTTTGAGTACGTTTTATGCAGTGTCGTGTCAGATCAACCTGAGAGTTTGATTCTGGCTCAGAACGAACGCTGGCGGAAGGCTTAACACATGCAAGTCGAGCGCGCCCTTCGGGGTGAGCGGCAGACGGGTGAGTAACGCGTGGGAACGTGCCCTTTGGTTCGGAATAGCCCCGGGAAACTGGGAGTAATACCGAATGTGCCCTTCGGGGGAAAGATTTATCGCCAAAGGATCGGCCCGCGTTAGATTAGCTTGTTGGTAGGGTAATGGCCTACCAAGGCGACGATCTATAGCTGGTCTGAGAGGATGATCAGCCACACTGGGACTGAGACACGGCCCAGACTCCTACGGGAGGCAGCAGTGGGGAATCTTGGACAATGGGCGAAAGCCTGATCCAGCCATTCCGCGTGGATGATGAAGGCCTTAGGGTTGTAAAATCCTTTCAGCGGGGAAGATAATGACTGTACCCGCAGAAGAAGCCCCGGCTAACTCCGTGCCAGCAGCCGCGGTAATACGGAGGGGGCTAGCGTTGTTCGGAATTACTGGGCGTAAAGCGCACGTAGGCGGATCAGCCAGTCAGAGGTGAAAGCCCAGGGCTCAACCTTGGAATTGCCTTTGATACTGTTGATCTGGAGTCCGGGAGAGGTGTGTGGAATTCCGAGTGTAGAGGTGAAATTCGTAGATATTCGGAGGAACACCAGAGGCGAAGGCGACACACTGGACCGGTACTGACGCTGAGGTGCGAAAGCGTGGGGAGCAAACAGGATTAGATACCCTGGTA